>JAAVYX010000101.1 GCA_022791355.1 Clostridiales bacterium
CCACCTCCTGCTATGTGGGAGACAACACCGATATCATCGTCATGACCGAGGCCCTGCGTCTCGTCCGCCGGAAGCTGGTTTCCCTTATCGGCCAGCTTTCCAGGTTCGCCATGGAATATAAGGACCTGCCCACCCTGGCCTTCACCCACTTCCAACCCGCCCAGCCCACCACCGTGGGCAAGCGGGCCTCCCTCTGGCTCTATGATTTGGTGTTGGACCTGGAGGAGCTGGAGCACCGGCTGGAGAATATGCGCCTGTTAGGCTGCAAGGGCACCACCGGCACCCAGGCCAGCTTTATGGAGCTTTTCGAGGGAGACCATGAGAAAATCCGCGCCTTGGACCGCAAGATCGCCGAAAAAATGGGATTTGACCAGACCCAGCCGGTTTCCGGCCAGACCTACGCCCGCAAGGTGGACAGCCTGGTGCTTGGCGTTCTGAGCGGCATCGCCCAGTCGGCCATGAAGTTTTCGGGCGATCTGCGGCTGCTCCAGCATCTCAAGGAGGTGGAGGAGCCCTTTGAGAAGAACCAAATCGGTTCCTCGGCCATGGCCTACAAGCGCAATCCCATGCGTTCCGAGCGCATCTCCTCCCTGGCCCGCTACGTTTTTATCGACGCCCTCAATCCCGCCGTCACCGCCGCCACCCAGTGGTTCGAGCGGACCCTAGACGACTCGGCCAACAAGCGCATCAGCGTACCCGAGGCCTTCCTGGCCGTAGACGCTATTTTAAATCTCTACCTGAACGTGGTGGACGGTTTGGTGGTCTATCCCAAGGTCATCGAGCAGCGGCTTTTGAAGGAGCTGCCCTTCATGGCCACCGAAAACATCATGATGCAGGCCGTCAAGCTGGGCGGCGACCGGCAGGAGCTCCACGAGCGGGTACGGCAGCACTCCATGGCGGCCGCCCGGCGGGTCAAGGAGGAGGGGCTGGAAAACGACTTGGTGGACCGGATCGCCGCCGACCCCATCTTCGGTATGACCAAGGAGGACATCCTCAAGGTATTGGAGCCCAAAAACTTCGTCGGCCGCTCAGGCAAGCAGGTGGAGGAATTTGTGTCCAGTACCGTACAGCCCATTCTGGACCGTTACGCCGACCAGCTGGGCGTACAGGTGGAAATCAACGTATAAGCGCAGATGCCAAGAGAGGCCGCTTCTGTGAAGCGGCCCTCGGTCTGTCAAAAAGTCGTTTTAAGAGAAAACCTGTACAAACCTTTTTATAGATTGCCATAAGCCATCTATAAAAAAGGCCATCCGGGCCGTCCCGGCCCGGATACCTTCAACTGAAACACCTGCCCGCAGGAGCGGGTGGATGCGCAAAAATAGGCGCGCAGCACTTATTTATAAAGACGGTGGAATTTGGGTCAAGCTCCAATCGCGGCCCGCAGACCGTAAAATCCTTTAAATACATATAACGCAGGCAACCGCAATTTTCCTTTGGAAAGCTGCGGCACGACCCCTCGCCGGGGGGTGTGCTGCTTGCCATTTGCCTATTGGCTTTTTACAAGTTAAGGGGGCCGCTTCTGTGAAGCGGCCCCTTTTCTTGCTCTAAGCGCTCATAAAAAATCGACTGTCCGCCTTAAAATCCGTCGTTTCTCTGGTCTTAGAGCACGCTGGATGAAAATTTTTGATAGCGGCATTATACGCCGCGGCCCTGAGAATCGTAGGGAGACATTTCCTGACGGATACGCCGCCGGGGCGCAAAATGCAGCTCGCCTAAAACGCTGAAAGCGTTTTAAGAAGGATAGGAATCAAAACAGACTGAGCTGCTTACCGCCGTAGGGCTGTTTTTGTTCGGCGGCCCTTCCCCGCTCCAGCAGCGCCTCCGGCAGGTCGGCCGCAAACGCCGACGGCTCCCGGCCGGCCAGCAGAACGAGTTCCTCCTTGGCCCGGGTCAGTCCCACGTAAAACAGCCGCCGCTCCTCCTCTAAGTCCACGGGACGGCCGGGGGTTTCCAAGGGGAGCGCGCCCCGGCGCAGGCCGCAGAGGAAGACGGCGGGAAACTCCAGGCCCTTGGCGCCGTGGAGGGTCATGAGGGTCACCGCGTCGGCGGAATAGGTCTTGCCCCCGCTGCGGGAAACGTCGGCCTCGCCGCCCAGGGTCAGGTTTTGCAGGAAGGCCTCCATCCGGTCGTAGAAAAGACTGGCTCCCACCAGCTTCTCCACCGCCGGGTTTTTATCCAGACCCAGACCGGCGGCCAAGCCGTCCAGCAACTTCCGGGGCTTGTCCTTGCGAACAAGCGGACCGTACCTTTCTGCCATCTCGATCCAGCGGGCGGGCGGACCGCCCGCCGCCTTGGCCGTTTCGACCGCCTTCTCCCGGTCCGTCCTCCAGCTCCCGCACCAGTCCTCAGCTTGAGGCCGCTTTATATCGAACAGGTTAACCAGGGCCTGGGCCAGACCGTACCGGTCCTCCGGCTGGAGAAGCCAGCCGAAAAAGGCCCGCATGCCTTCTACCGCCGGGTCCAGCAGGAAATCGTCCCGGCCTGTAACGATATAGGGAATCCCCTCGATGGCGAGGCACTTTTCCAGCAGCTCGGCCTGCTTATGGGTGCGGTACAAAAGGGCGATATCCGAAAAACTGCGGCTTCCCCGGCCGGTGGCCTCCAGCATATCCATACCGCCCACCATACGGCCGATTTCCTTGGCGGCGAACAGGGCCTCGGCAAATTCGTCGGCCGCCGTAAGCAGCCGTACCCGGCCGGCCGGCGGCCGCTGGGCCTCCAGTTTGCGCTCGCCCGCCCCGCTTGCGTTGCGGGCGATAACCGGCAGGGCGCAGCCGATAATCTCGGGGGACGACCGGTAGTTGCGGCATAAACGGATCAGCCGGGTATCCGGCCGGTCCTCGGTCAGACGGGAGAAACAGCGAGCGTCCGAGCCCCGGAAGCCGTAGATGGACTGATCCGGATCC
>JAAVYX010000102.1 GCA_022791355.1 Clostridiales bacterium
GGAAGCAACGAATGGCCAAAGGCCATTCGCTTAGATGGGCCGAACGGAAATCTATGCTTATTTTTTCTCTGGAGGCCTTGTATGGCGTTTAAAACTTTGTTAAGCGAAATGCATGTGCGCTTTGCGGAGAAAATGTAGCGCCGGATGGAAGCGCCGCAGGATAAGTAAACCAACAGGTGATACCAATGTTTTAATTGTTGATCAGGCGCTGAGTAAGCTGAACCGAGAGTTCAATATAGTTTAAAGCGCCGTACAAATCCAATAAAAGGGCCCCGTACAGTAAATAGACTGTACGGGGCCTCTATCATTGATTTACGCGGAACGCTAACCGGTTCGTCGATAGTTGTTTAATAAACCCCATTCCCCGAGCGGCGGAGAATGGGGTTTCAATCTTTTAGTCCTCAAAAACAGCGCCGGAAGCGCCAGAGGTTACGTGTTGGGCGTATCGCTTGATATAACCGGTCAGTTCTTTGACTGGGGCCTTCCAATCCTTCCGACGTCGCTCCAGCTCGTTTTCGTCCACATGGAGTTGGAGGCTGCGGGCTGGGATGTCGATGGAAATTTTGTCCCCGTCCTCCACCAAAGCGATGAGGCCGCCCACCGCCGCTTCAGGGGAAATATGGCCGATGGCCGCCCCCTGGGTTGCGCCCGAAAACCGCCCGTCGGTGAGCAGGGCGCAGGATTTGCCCAGCCCCATTCCCACCAGGGCCGCCGTGGGGGCCAGCATCTCCCGCATACCCGGTCCGCCTTTGGGGCCCTCGTAACGGATGACCACCACGTCGCCGGGCTGGATTTTGCCGCCGTAGATGGCGGTTGAAGCGTCTTCCTCACAGTCGAACACCCGGGCGGGGCCGGTGTGCACCATCATCTCGGGGGCCACCGCGCCCTGCTTGACCACGCCGCCGTCGGCGGCCAGATTGCCGGTCAGCACAGCGATGCCGCCGTCCTTGCGCCAAGGATTTTCCAGGGTGCGGATTACGGTACCGTCGGCGGCGGGGGCCTGCTTGATCTTCTCGGCCACCTTGCCCGAGACGGTCAAGCAATCGGTATGCAGCAGGCCGCCCCGGGCCAGCTCCTTCATGACGGCTGTGATACCGCCCACCTGGTCCAGATCCACAATAAAGGTGGAGCCGGCGGGGTTGAGCTTGCAGATTTGAGGCGTAGCCTTGCCGATGCGGTCGAAGTCGGCGAGGGTAATATCCCGGCCGGCGGCGTGGGCCACGGCGGTTAAATGCAGCACCGTGTTGGAGGAGCAGCCAATGGCCATATCGGTGCGGATGGCGTTCTCGATGGCCTGCTTTGTAAGAATATCCAGAGGGCGGATGTTCTGTTCCAAGAGTTCCATCACCCGTTCGCCGGTATCCTTGGCCAGCCGAAGCCGGGCTCCCGACACGGCGGGGACAGATCCGTTGCCGGGCAGGGCCAGGCCGACGGCCTCGCACAGGCAGTTCATGGAGTTGGCCGTATACATGCCCGAGCAGGAGCCGCAGCCGGGGCAGGCCGCCTTTTCCATCTCGGTCAGCTCGCACGCGGTCAATTTACCTGCGGCGTGGCTGCCTACCGCCTCGAACATCTCGTTGAGACCCAGCCGCTGGCCCTTGTAATGGCCGGGCTGCATGGGGCCGCCGCTGACAAAGATACAGGGTAAATTGAGCCGGCAGGCCGCCATGAGCATACCGGGGACAATCTTATCGCAGTTGGGGATAAAGACCACCGCGTCCAGCGGGTGGGCGGTGAGCATGACCTCGATGGAATCGGCGATCAGCTCCCGGGAGGGCAGGGAATACTTCATGCCGGTGTGGTTCATAGCCAAGCCGTCGCAGACCCCGATGGTCCGAAACTCGAAGGGTACGCCGCCGGCGTTGCGGACGCCGGCCTTGACAGCGTCGGCTACTGTATCCAGATGAGTATGGCCGGGAATATAGTCGCTCTTGGAGTTGACCACCGCCACAAAGGGCCGCTTCATTTCCTTTTCAGAGACGCCCAAAGCGTTGAGCAGGGAACGGTGGGGGGCCCGGGTGGGGCCTTCTTTCATAAGATTGCTGCGCATAATGATTCAGCCTTTCTCCGGCGGGAGAGATAAAAACAGGCCTTCCTGCCGCCGCCGGGCGAGGGAAGGGAATGTATGAGCGCGCGATAAGCCTATTTGGCGCCTCAGACGACGGTTTTTTGAGCGACCCGTGTCTTCTGCTCGGCCTGGCTGGTCCAAGCTTATCGCTTGCTTTGCGTTCCGTTGGGAACAAACCTATATCGCTGCCAGAAAATGCCTGCAAACGCCAAAGCGCCGTCTGCATGACCTGGGAGGAGGAACTTTTGGACCCTAAAGCCCCGGGATAAGGACAGTTTTCTGCGCTTTTTACCTTGTAACCTTTCGCTGCCGGATATAAATCCGGCATTTTTCCGGTTTGAAGACAAGCTCTGAATGGCGACGGAAAATCGTTCGTTATTTGACATAGGCTGCCAGCAGATTTTCTAGAAGCGCCTGGGAGCTGCTTAAGAATTCCCCGGCGAATTTATTATCCTGCAGGCCGCCGGTCTCTAAATCCCGGATAGAGAGATAGAGATCATTTACCAAATAGTTGGGTTTTACGCTGTTAACCGCCTCATAGAGAGGAGTATCCTTCAATTGCAGGGCCTTGCCCTCCTGATCGGGCAGGTCGCCCCGCGCGGCGAAGACGCCCTGCTCGTTTAGGTCGGCGAAGGTATGCTTATCGGTAATCATAAGAGGCGCGTCGGGCAGACTGAGCTGCCCCTGCATCTTACCGATGCTGCCCATGACGACCTCGTTGCGGGCCCCCGTGTCGAAAGAACAATTGACGATCTCCACCACGACCTTGCCGTCACCGTTGCGGTCGATGCCGAACTTTTGCAGTTCGGCGGCCATAGCGTTGGTCATGGGCTCGCTGAGCTCCTTGCGCATGTAGAGCACCACTGTGTAGTCGGGGCTGACGCGGCTGCCGCACTGGGCGATTAGTACGGCCAGCAGGGCGGCGATCAGCAAACCTATGATCGTATGGACCTTATAATAGTACCAGAAGTTCCGCAGCCGCTGCCGCAGATTCTTTTTCTCGTTTTCCATATGCGCCTCCCGGAACTGTGGCAGATTTTTGCAGACTCAGCCGGGGAAAGGCCCGACTCAGCGCGACTTATTTAAGGAAGGGCTGGCTTGCTGTTAAAGAAAGAGAATGCTTTTATCTTTGAATGCATTTTGTTTACCAAATCCGTTTGAATACCGTCCGCCGATAAACGTACATCTGCCTCCAAGAGCTAATACGCTCAGCAGCAGCCCAAATGGGGGCTATCGGAAAACTAGCTGTGTTCTCGAATCTAGCGGGCGCAAGCCGGTCCACCCGTTGAGGCCGCTGCCGCGGGCTTCGTCAGCCCCCGTTTGAACGCGCCGCTGGGTCCGACAGCGTTTTACAAAAGGAAAAATTATCGCAGGCAAGGCGGATAACGCAGCCGCTTCCAGGGAGGTCTCGCATAGCCGAGCAGAACTCGGCTGCTTCGCGGCCGGCAACCAAGACAACCTAGCGTGCGGTAATTTTTGTCCTGTAAAATTATAGTGTGCCTTAGAGGCGGACGGTAGGTTCCCCAAGTGCAAAGCGCCTTCCCCATAGCGGCGCGGATTGTGGGACGCTGGGCGGCTCGTCTCTGCTTCCCCAATATAACAGCGCCTTTTTCTTTTAAACTAAACTTGGCATAAACCTGAAAAATGAAATTTCAAACAGTCCATATTTACAAGGCTTTTGGTCAGGTTTAATCAGCCAAGGGCTTCATTGTGGGGAAGAGGAGCACGTCCCGGATGGAGGCGCTGTCGGTCAAAAACATAATTAACCGCTCCAGGCCGATGCCCAGGCCGCCGGTGGGGGGCATACCGTACTCCAGGGAGAGGACAAAATCCTCATCCAGCAGGTTGGCTTCGTCGTCCCCCGCCTCCCGGAGCTTCATCTGATCCTTGAACCGTTCCAGCTGATCGATGGGATCGTTGAGCTCGGAGTAGGCGTTGCCCAGCTCACGGCCGTAGATGAAAAACTCAAACCGCTCGGTCAGCTCGGGCCGGCCGGGGCAGCGCTTGGTTAGATGGGAGACCTCTACGGGGTAGTTAATAATAAAAGTGGGCTGGATGAGGGTCTCCTCCACCTTCTGGTCAAAGACGGCATAGAGACAATCTCCCCAGCTGGCATCCTTTTTCACCTCTACGCCGGCCGACTTGGCCAGCTCCCGGGCCTTCTCATGGTCCAGGGGAATGGCGTCGAAATCCAGTCCGGTGGCCTGCTTCACCGCGTCCAGCATGGTGACCCGGGGCCAGGGCTTTTTCATCTCAATTTCGGTCCCCTGATAGGTGATCTTGGTGGAGCCGCAGACCGCCTGGGTCAGTCCGGCGATCAGGTCCTCTGTCAGGTCCATCATGCCGTTGTAATCGGTATAGGCCTCGTAGAGTTCGATGTTGGTGAACTCGGGGTTGTGCTTGACGGACATGCCCTCGTTGCGGAAAAGCCGGCCGATCTCGTAAACTTTTTCCATCCCCCCCACAATCAGCCGCTTTAAGTAGAGCTCGGGAGCGATGCGCAGGTACATGTCCATATCCAAAGTATTATGATGGGTGACGAAGGGACGAGCGGCGGCGCCGCCGGGAATGGTGTTGAGAATAGGGGTCTCCACCTCGGTGTAGCCCTTGGCGTCCAGGTATTCCCGAATATACTTCATCACTTTGGAACGCCTGATGAAGGTTTCCTTGACATCGGGACTCATAATTAGGTCCAGATACCGCTGACGATACCGCAGGTCGGTATCCTTGAGGCCGTGGAACTTCTCGGGCAGGGGCCGCAGAGATTTGGAGAGCAGCTGTACCTCGTGGGCGTGGATGGAGATTTCGCCCCGGCGGGTCCGAAAAACCTCTCCCTTTAGGCCGATGATGTCGCCAATGTCCCATTTCTTCAGGTCGGCAAAGGTCTGCTCGCCGATATCGTCCTTGCGCAGATAGACCTGGATACGGCCGCTGCGGTCCCGCAGGTCCATAAAGCTGGCCTTTCCCATGTCCCGCCAAGACATGATGCGGCCGGCTACCTGCACCTCTTTGCCCTCCAGCTCCTCGAAGCCGTCCACGATTTCGGCGGCGTGGGCGGTGACCTTGTAGACGGTGACCGCGAAGGGGTCCCGGCCCTCGGCCTGCAGGGCGGCTAACTTGTTCCGGCGGACCCGCAGGATCTCGTTCATATCCTCCGCAGGAGCGGCTGCTTGCGCGTTCGGGTTTAGGTTTTCGGACATGTGTAAACACTTCCTTTATTTTGATACTTCCTGTATGCTCTATACGTTGCATTTGTATTTGGCTGAGATGGAAAGGCGGGAGGGGACTGGCAGCGGTTGTTACGCCTGGCACAGGCTTCTTTAAGCGTTCTGTAAAGCAAAGCGTCCCTTGCGGGAAGCACAGTTTATAAGTCGCCGCTTATGCGCTATACCCAAAAGCGGGCAGGGTTCCCCCCGCCCGCCTTGTGCGCGTACTATCTGGCGATTTCCAGGATCTTGAATCGCAGCTCGCCGGCGGGGGCCTCAGCCACCACTGTTTCGCCGGTGGTATGACCCAGGAGCGCCTTGCCCACCGGGGATTCGTCTGAAATCTTGCCTTCCAGGGGATCGGCCTCAGCGGAGCCCACGACCTGGTAGTCCAGTTCTTCGTCAAACTCCAGGTCCAGCACCCTGACCTTTGAACCGATGCCCACCCGCTCGGAATTGAGCTCGTCGTCATCGATGATCTTGACGTTTTTGAGCATGGCCTCCAGCTCGAATATGCGGGCCTCCACCTTGGCCTGTTCGTTTTTTGCCTCGTCATATTCGCTGTTTTCAGAAAGGTCGCCGAAGGAGAGGGCAACCTTGATTTTGTCAGCGATTTCCTTGCGTTTATTGGTGCGCAGGTCTTCTAGCTCCTGCTCATATTTTTTCAGGCCTTCATCGGTTAAAAAGAACTGCTTAGCCATACAATCTTCCTTTCCAGCGGATATCCTTATCCGCACAATATAAGTATTATAGTAAAAGCCCCTCTTTATGTCAAGTCTGGAACCGGCCCGTAAAATTCCTTTTTTCTAGAGCGCCTTTGCAAACCGCAAAAATGCCGGAGGACTGTCCGAGGTTGGAAGGTTTAATAAAAATAAAGTCGTATTTTAAAGTTTTTTCGAAAAAATTATTGTATAAACAGAAATATGGACGGCGATTGGTCTTTTCACGCGGCGGCCGTCTATCCGCCGCGCAGACCGCCGGACCGCAAGGCGGCCTGGGCGGTCAGGGCCGCCGCCGTTTCCAAAGGGATGCGCAGGCCCTCCTTACATATATATAAGGGAAGCATGCGGGCAAGACTTTTCGGCCGGGCGCTGTCATATAGGGCGGCGGCGAAATCCAGCCGGTCGATTCCCGCCGGCAGGGCGGACTCGTAGGGCTCGGGCAGGCGGATGCAGGCCCCGTCCATCGTCATACCGCAAAGCCCGTCGGCCCGTCCGCTGAAGAAGAGTTGGTTTACGGGACGGATCAGCGCCTGCCCGCCCTGTTTGCGGGCGGCTTCCCGCCGCCGGCCAGTCAGACCCTCGGGGGCCAGCACGGCCGCTGCGCTTTCAAGGCAGCCCACATCGTCGGTGACGATCAGGCCGGCGCCCAGCTCGGCACGGGCCCGTTCGGTATAGACCTCGTAAATATCGGTCCGGTCGGTGAGCACCCGGACGACCGCCGCCCGCGCCAAGAGCCGGACGGCCAGCTCGCAGTACCTGGCCGGCCAATCCACCAGGGCCACTGTGAGCAGACGGGGCTCGCAGGAGGCCATGCAGTGGAAAAAGGCGTTTTGCAGCAGGATACGGCGGTAGTCGCTGTTGTCATAGCCGCAGACGCCGCAGCCGGGCGGCGGCTGGCAGCCTTCGGGCAGCAGCAGTCTGCCGGCTTCCCGGCCGGCCGCCCGGCGGATTCTGTTCCAGCTCAGCCGCCCCTTTTTACAGCGGGCCCGCAGCAGTGCGAACCGGATATCTCCCGCCCGCCCTTCTTCGATCCAGACCGGCGGTCTTCCGAAAGCCAGCAGACGTTCCCTCCATCGATTGGGTTTTCCCAAAGCCGGCTGCAAAACCGCAAACAATGGCGTACCTCCTTCGCTTGTCCGATTTCTTCTAGTTTTATATGCGGGAAGGGGAAGAAGTATACGCTTTATATTTTATTTGTTTTGTTAAGTGCTAGAGGGCGCTTTCCGCCCACCCTGTTCTGCGCTTTAGGGTACGTTTTGCTTATCTGTCGGTAGTTTGGATATAACAGGTCGTTCTGGTGGGCTGATAGCGATATGCTTTTTCAGTATTAAATTTATATATTGAGAGAGCGAACGGTCATTCTCTTCCGCAAGACTTTTTGTGACTTTCAATACATCTATATCCAGTGTAATACTTATTTTTTGCTTTAAGGGCTTCATGAGTATGCTCCTTTTAAGGGATTCAATAAGCCTATTATAGCAACAAAATAAATACTTACAGGCGAATGACGGCATTTTGACATTAAAATTGCATCATATTTTATTGTTTTGACTCATTTCCGGCGAATCAGTAAAACGTAAGAAGCCGGCGTGCGGAACAAAATCGACGGGAGACAATCGGGAAGCAGCCCTGAAAAGCCGGACCGCAGGTCCAAAAATATCCTGCGCCCCTTTTCGACAGAGCGTTTTTGTGCTAAAATAAGAAAAACCGGCGGGCCTGCCGCCGGACAGACTACAAAATCGGGCGGCCTGCCTGCAAGCGGGCCCCTTCTTAAAGGCGTGTAGAAAATGGATAAGCAGTATGACGTAATCATCGCAGGCGGCGGCGTGGCGGGACTCTACGCCGCTTTGCATCTGGACGGGCAATGCCGGGTTTTGCTTGCCTGCAAGCGGGAGCTGACCCTTTGTAACAGTTCTCTGGCCCAGGGCGGCGTGGCCGCTGTTCTGGACACGGTTGGGGACAGCTTTGAAAATCACTTTGAGGATACCATGATCGCCGGCGGGCGGGCCAACCGGCCCGAGGCCGTCCGGGTTCTGGTGGAGGAAGGGCCGGACGACGTGCGGAAAACCGTCGCTCTGGGGGCCGAGTTCGACCGGGGGCCGGACGGGGAACTGCACCAGACCCTGGAGGGGGGGCACGGCCGCCGCCGTATCGTCCATCATAAGGACTCCACCGGCGCCGAAATCATGCGGGCCCTCATGGCCGCCGTCCGGCAGCGGCCCAATATCGAAATTTCCGAAAACACCCAGATGTGTTTTCTGGACGAAATGGCCGGCGGACTCTGCGCCACCTTCCTGCGGGAGGAGGTCTACTTCCGGGCCGCCGCGCCCTATATGATTCTGGCCACCGGCGGGATCGGTCGGGTTTATCAGTACACCACCAATTCGGCCATCGCCACCGGGGACGGCATCGCCATGGCCCACGACCTGGGAGCCAAGATCAAAAATCTGCATTACGTCCAGTTCCACCCCACGGCCTTTGCGGCCGTACCCGGCCGAGAACGGTTTCTCATCAGCGAAGCCGTCCGAGGGGAGGGGGCCTGGCTGCTCAACGGCGACGGCCAGCGGTTTATGCACCGGTATGACGAACGGCTGGAGCTGGCTCCCCGAGACGTGGTGTCCCGCTCCATCATGCTGGAATCCCGCCGGATGGGCAACGAAAATTTTTATCTGGATATCAGCCGCAAGGACCCGGCCTTCATTAAGGACCGCTTCCCCATGATATACGCAAAGTGTCTGGAGGAGGGGGTGGATATCACCCGGGACCGGATCCCGGTTTTCCCCTGTCAGCACTATCTGATGGGGGGGATCGACGTGGACCTGTGGGGACGCACCCGTATCGACCGGCTTTACGCGATAGGGGAATGCTCCCACACCGGGGTCCACGGTAAAAACCGTCTGGCTTCCAATTCTTTGCTGGAGGCCTTGGTCTTTGGCCGCCGGGCGGCGGAGGATATCAACGGCCGGACCGGCCGGGAGACCTTGGGCGGCTGGCCCCTTCCTCACGTGCTGGAAGGCGCGCCGCTGCCCGCCGGTACCCGCACGGCCGTGCGGGCTATATTGCAGCGGGCCTACTTTGTCATCCCGGATTACGACGCGGCCGAGCGGGGCATCGCCCAGGTGGAGAGCTATCGCAAACGGCTGTACCGCAGCAATTTCGCCGTTACCCCGGACTTTGTGGAGGCCAAAAGCCTTTGCCGGATCGCCGGGATTATTTTGGAGGAGGTCGTGCACAGATGATGCAGTTTTATATCGACGATTTGATTAAAAACGCCCTTTTAGAGGATGTAAACTACATAGATACCACCGCCGACTACCTGCTGGACGAGCAGCGTTCCACCGGCCGGTTTTTAGCTAAGGCCGACGGGGTGCTTTGCGGGCTGGAGGTCGCCCGGCGGGTCTTTACTCTGCTGGACCCGGAGGTAACCTTTGTGGGGCGCAAGCAGGACGGGGACAGGCTGCAAAAGGGAGAGGTCTTCGCGACCGTTACGGGCAAAACCGCCGTCCTTTTAAAGGGAGAGCGGACCGCTTTGAATCTGTTGCAGCATATGTCGGGCATCGCTACGGCCACCGCCCAGGCGGTGGAGCTGGTGAAGGGGACCCGTGCCATGATTACCGACACCCGCAAGACCCTGCCCGGCCTGCGGCCCCTGCAAAAGTACGCCGTGGTCTGCGGCGGGGGACGAAACCACCGCTTCAATTTGTCCGACGGAGCCATGCTCAAGGATAACCATATCGACGCCGCCGGCGGTATTGCGCCCGCTGTGGAGAAGCTGCGGGGCAAACTGGGCCATATGGTCAAGCTGGAGGTGGAGACCCGCAATCTGGAGGAGGTGGCGCAGGCCCTGAAGGCCGGGGCCGACGTAATCATGCTGGACAATATGGACTGCGATACCATGCGCCAGGCTGTTGAGCTGACCGGCGGCCGGGCGCTGCTGGAGGCCTCCGGCGGCATCACGGCCGGCACCCTGCGGCAGGTGGCCGAGACAGGGGTGGATATCATCTCCATCGGCGCGCTGACCCATTCGGTCACCGCTTTTGACATTTCTATGAAGATTCAGCCGGAATAGGCCGGACTGTTTGATATGGGTAGGAGTAATCCGCCCGGTTCCAGGGGGACGGCAGGCGCAGCGACCGGCTTTGGCGGTCTATACAGGCGTCTAAAAGAGGAACTAACGGTAAGCTTGTATTTGTAGACGGCTCTCGGTTTGGTTTGCGTCTGGGTTCTTCGGCGCTATGGAATGGATATATCCTTGGGAGATCGAGAGCAAAGAGTTATTTTGCAAAAAAATTGTATAAAGAGCTTTTATCCGTCTTTTCCAAAGGGCGGCGGGACCAGGAGGCAGAGTCGCCGTCGCAGTCCGCGGGAAGATAGAAAGGTTTGGGTATGGGAACCTGCGTTATGTATATTTCTTTTATTTATGGGCTTTTTGCGGGAAGTCCAAGCGATCGGCTCTTGGCTGTTTACGGCTTCCCGCAAGGGACGCCCTGCAAAACAAGGCGCAGAAGTCCCTCCTTAAAAATTATGCAAAACGTATGCGCTAGACCTTTTCACTGCTGGATTTGGACAGTTTAAAAAGGAGCGTCATCATATCAACGATGACGCTCCTTTACAATTTGCCCTAAAATATTCGGAATGCGGGTCGGTATTTTTTCCGGCGTTGGTGCAACACTATGGGAAAGAAACCAACGTAAAGGAGGCTTCCTCCATGGAGGATACAAAAAAGAACCAGTTTTCTGCGCAGGCCCGGGCCCGCACGGCCAAAGAGGTGCGGGCCGAGGATGTGTTGGATATCGAGTCCACCGTTTCGTCTACCGAGTGCACCGGCCTGATGCCCACTCCGCCCATCAACGACGCGGAGGCCGAGTCCTATACCCAGCTCTACAATATCCCGCAGACCAAGGAAAAGGTCGACAACGGCCTCCAGCACGATTAAGCCGTTCCGGAGAATAGGAAACAGCCCGTACGCCCACATGATCGGGGCGTACGGGCTGCCGCTTTGTATGGGAACGAAATAGCAGGGAGGCTCAGTCCCTTCTGTCCCTTCGGATAAAGGGCTCCCGAATCTCCTCGTCTATCAAGGCGTGGTAGAGCGAGGGCCTGCGGTAGGCGTTGCCATGCACCTCGGTCCGGCGGTAGGCCCGCATCTCGTCGATGGGGAAGGAGGCCATATAAACGCCCTCGTTTTCGCCGGCCTCTATCAGCAGCGTATCTCTGGACCCGGGTTGGTTTTCCCGATAGGCAATACCGTCGAAGGCCGACGAGTGACCGTTGCAGTCGGGCTGGGGATAGGCGTAGTTGGCCGTCGCGATACCCAGCATGTTTTCAAACGCCCGCGCTCTAAGCTGGGATAAACGGTTGATCTCCATCGGGCAGGCGTTGGGAACCAGTATGATTTCGGCGCCTTTTAGCATAAGCAGTCTGGCGCTTTCGGGAAACTCCCGGTCGTAGCAGATCATGGCGCCGATTTTGACCGGTCCGGCCGCAGTGTCAAGGTCGGTCACCGCAAAACCGTCGCCCGGCGTCAGATGCTTTTCATCGCCGAAATCGCAGGTATGTACTTTGGCGTAATGCAGCCGTTTTTTCCCGTGACGGTCGAATAGGACGACCGTATTCCGCGGCAGGGGATCATAGGCCTCCAGAAAGGTGACGGCGATAGCCATACGAAGCTCCCGGGCCAAATCCCCGTAGGCCTTGACAAAGGCGCCGTCTGCCGGGATCGCCCGGCTTTCGATATATGCGGGGTCGTCCGTTAGGTCATAGCCGCAGTTCCACATTTCCGGGAATAAGGCGATATCCGCGCCTAGGGCCTTGGCCCTGCGGCAGTATGCCAAGCCCTTTTGCAGATTTTCTTGCTGCGTATGGGCGGAGAGCATTTGTAACAGCGCGATATGTATCATTTTCATCTACGATTCCTTTCAAGCGGGGTATGCCGACGTAAGACGCCGATAGCCGGGCGCGCTGCGTTCGGCTGATTGGATTTAGAAGCGTCTTTTTCAACAATTTGCGCCTTCTTCACTGCGCGCCTTACGCCGCGCTTGTTTTTTTCTCCTGTTTCCACTTTTTCATTTCTGTAATCGTATTGCCGTTTTGGTCGGTCACCCGCATCAGCTTCCCCCAGGGATCGTACAGGTACTTGACCACCAGCGCCCCAGACGTATTGTACAGCCCCAGCACGTCCCCGAACTGGTTGACCTTGTACAGATAGGTTGCCCCTATACCCGAATTGCCGGACAGAGAAACAATCTGTATAATGGAAAGGAA
>JAAVYX010000013.1 GCA_022791355.1 Clostridiales bacterium
GAGAACTGGGTCATGCCCTCGCCCTGGTTGGCGGTGACCGCCAGCTTATAGTATTTATAGGCGGTCTCGTTTTCAAAGGTATAAACCTTTTCCTCGAAACGCTCGCTGAAGGTCTGGTTGGTCTGGGAATCCAGCGGCTTCCAGTCCTCCCCGTCCGCAGAACCGTAGAGAGTCCAGTTTTTGGGGTCGCGTCCCTGGGCGTCGTTAGCGGAGGCGATCATATATGTACGCACCACAGCCTCCGTTTTGATCTCGAAGGAGACCCAAACCGGGTTGGATTCGCTGATGGAAGAATGCTGGTTGAGGAACTTACTGCCCGTAGTATAGTCAAACAGCTTCAGCTTGCCTTCCTCCGGCATGAAGTCGGTGCTGCCGTCTACAGAATCCAGCAGAACCGAACCGGTTAAATCGCCCTTAAGGGTACCCAGGGTGAACTTACCGTTTACATTTTCGGTATGCGAGTCCACCTCGCTCTCTACCAGGGTGTTCGGTTCTCCTTCTTCAAAGGAAGAAGAAAAGAGCACGCCCGGTGCGGCGGCGCCGCCGTCGGCCGCCGCGCCGGTCATTCCGGCCGGAAAGGCCGCGGCCGCCATAGCGAGAGACAGCATAACTGCCAGCTTCCGCTGTACGGATTTTTTCATGAAACATCTCTCCTTTTTATGGATTTTTGTTCGGGACAGCGGAGTCCTTCACAAAAATTTACGCAAAGCGTATAGGTCTGTCTGCGGGGAGCCTTAACTCCCCACTTACACAATCTTATAATATCACATAAATTGCAGGTGTCAATGCTATATTTTTAAGATAATTTGTCAATTCATCTTACATCATATGGAAAAGCGTTCCTATTTCGCATAAAATGGCCCTAGGCAGACCGATCAAACAAATTATTTTCTCAATCGGCCGGTTAGGTCTTGACAAATATGAGAAATCGGATTATAAATATATAGTGTTCTTTTGCGGACATAGTTTAATGGTAAAATTCCAGCTTCCCAAGCTGGCCTTGCGGGTTCGATTCCCGTTGTCCGCTCCAAACAGTAAACCCCGGAAGCCTTATAGCGCAAGGCTTCCGGGGTTTTGTAATTTCTTTAAAACGCATGATATTCAACATTTGCGCAATGTTTCTTTCTCTTATGAGCTTTTTGCTCGATTTATCGGCATTCGAATCTGCTGCCCATGCCTGCGCTTCTGCTAAAGTGTGAGCGTACCGTCTGCCTCCATGGGCTAATACGCCCAGCGAGGGCCAAAATGGGGCTCGCAGCGTTCTAGGACGCTGGCGACCGCAGCAAAGACAATGCAGCTTGCGTCGATTTTTTCCCTGTACAACCGTATAACGCCTTGTCAATCGATGGTATATTCAGAATCTGGACAATTTCAAGCAGGAATGGAGCTCCCGCAATGTTATTGCGCCCCCCAGCAACTTTGGTGAAGTCGAGATTCAGGTACTATCGGCGGACTCTTGCGACGCAGTCATCAACGCGCGTATCCTGGCCATGAAAAGCAGGAAGGTCTACGGTCCGAACGAGGCGATAGAAAAGCGTTTGAAAACGAGGCGCTGAAAACGTCGGCCATCGAGGCGGGCTACGAGAACACAGTATGCTGACGCCTGTATGTATCGTTGTCCTTTTGACGCAGCTCGTTTTCAACCTGCGCCAGCTTTCTTTCCAGTTCCGCAATTTTCGCATCGTCTGTTGCAAAACGGATCTGTCGTTCCAGATCTTCCCGCTTCTTTTTTAGTCGTTCAATTTCACGGTCTACGCTGTCCGTGCTGCCGGTACAGCTTTCCTCCTTATCGGCAGACTTCCTTTCCGGGCCGTCCGCCTTCCGGCCGGCCTTTGGAGCGTCCGCCGCCCGATCCGGGTCGTCGAAATAGATTTTGGGCTTGCCGTCCTCATCCCGTCCCAGCCAGTAGCGGCCAGCCGGTTCCTGCTTTTCTTGGGGAACGTATGTATCCGTCGCGGGCCTTTGGGGACGGTCTTGGACCTTGTCCGCAGAACCCTGGAACTCCGCCCCCTTCACGCCGTCCGCTGCCGTGGGCGCGTATGCCGGGTCAGAAATCCTATCAGAAATCGGTTCCAATGTTTGTTCCTCCCATCTGAAAATAGCAACCGCGCTGCCTGCTTTGCGCATCTGCCAGTATAAGCGGGCAGGCGCTTTTCGGCTAATGGCCTCGAGCTGGAACGGTCCAGCCGGCCGTTTTTACAGGCTGCCAAAATCATTATAGTATTTCCATGTCTTCAGTTTACCCTCCGCAGCGCAATTTTCAAGGCTTTTGAGCTGAGATGCGCTCTGGCGGTAATGAAATGTTCAGCAGTACATGCAGGCGAAAATAACGGTCTGTTTTTTCTGTCGATATTGCGCCCCCGTATTTCTCCGCGGCCCTTTTTATATTGGAAAGCCCGATTCCTATTGGGGGAAGCGGTTCCGCCGAACAGGTATTCTCAAAACCCAGCATAAAGAAATCGCCCTGCTGCTGACCGACGATATGGATCGACTTGGTCTCCGCAGCTAATTGACAAGCCTGTATCGCGTTATCCAACGCATTTGCAAAAATGACGCACAGATCGAAATCATCGATTCCGCAAGACTTGGGTAAAACTACGGAAACCTCCGCCGTAATACCATGAGCCTTGGCTAGCCCCAGCTTTTCGCCCAACAAAACATCCGCCACAGGATTGCCCGTCTGATACGGCAGGGAGAGAGCGGCCGAAGCTGTCTCCAGCTTTTGCAGATAGGCCTTGCTTTCATCCAAATTCCCGGTATGCAACAGCCCGCTCAATACCGACAGGTGATTTTTAATATCATGACGAAAGGCCTTTGTCTGTTCATAGCGCGTCTCCGCCTCACGAATATATACCTTTTGCGCCTGGGCCGCCTGTGTCAAGGAAGCCAAGGCCGCCTGCGTCTGAAATCCATGACAAATGCGCCGGTAGGCGTACACCGTACAGAGCAGCGCTCCCAGTCCCAGAGCCTGCAGGAACAGTAATGCGATGTGCTTGCCCGCCTGCGCCAAGGAGAGACCGACGGGTAAAACGCTGTAGGAGGTGCGCAGAATATACAGCTCGGCAGCAAAGAAAAACAAACCGGGAAACAGAAGCAGGCCTATATAAGGCGTTTGATAATCCTCGGTCAAAGACAGAAATTTCAGCACGGCGGCATAGCAGCTGGCGCAGACCGCAAAAGCGGCCAGCGTTGCCAAAAGGAGCATCGGATACAACAGCGGATTCCCAATCCAATGGGGAAGCAGCAAGGCTTCTGCCGAATTGATAATGCCGAAAGAAAGCTGCGAGATATAAATGGCCAGCAGGGAGGCCGTACAGGACGCATAGGGCCTGTTTCCCATCGCAAAACGGTTCATGCCGTATAAAATAAGAAGCTGAGCGCCAATGGGCAATATTCCAGCGGGTGCAAGTCTGCTGAAAAGCCGTTCCGTGATACCGATAAGAAGCAGATATACGGCAAAGCGCCATATTTTTTGCCGCCTTCCGGTGAGACGGCCGACGAACAGGATGTGCATAAGACTCTGTCCCGTAAGGCAAAAAACATCCAGCCCTAAGCTGAAGAGGTCCATATTATAAATTCCTTTCTTTCATGTAATCCAAAAGCGCCTGTGTCAAATCCTCTTCCCGCAGTCTGGATACAGGGATGGCATCGCCCTGTGAGAGCAGGACCTGTCCGGCCTTGCAGCCCCGAATATAGTCGAGATTCACGAGATAGCTCCTGTGACATCGGAAAAAGCGCCGGTCGACGCGCCGTTCCAATTCCGTCAGCTTATCATAGTAATCAATGGTTTTTCCGTCCCTTAGATGCGCAAAGATTTTCCGGCCCTGCACCTCAAAGTACACGATTTTGGATAAGGGGACGACTTCATAGGCGGTTCCTTTTCGAATAATCATGCTCTGCGCCGTCCTTTGCTCCAAGGATCTGAGCGCCCTATCCATTGTCCGTTTAAAACGGTCGTCGTCCAGAGGCTTTACCAAGTAGTCGTAGGCCTGCACTTCAAAAGCGTCAAACACACATTCCTTAAGGACAGTTACAAAAACGAAAAGACTGCCGCTTCCCCTTTGGCGCAGCATTCTGGCAGTTTCCATCCCGTCCGGCCGCTCCATTTGAATATCCAGAAAAATTAAATCAAAATCACGGCCGCTTTCCAAAAGGGAACGGCCGTTTGTAAAACAGTCGATGCAGTAAGGCCCGAAGCGTTTGTCTTCTAGGCGCTTACAAAGACGGTTATAGATTTCTTCCGCCATAAACGGCTCGTCGTCACAGATTGCAAATTTGATCATATTCATCACCACTCTGACCGTAGGCCGGCAAGGGCTCCTGCGGTTTTAAGGGGGCGGCCTTCCTGTTTGGGCCGCGCCAAGGAGCGGCGGCCGTATATATTATCCCCCCTCGAGGCAAATATGTTTTCAGAATAACAGATACCGGACGCCCGGACAACCCCGCCGCCGCGAAATGTCTTATATTTGTTATGAAATGCGCTTCAACCATATGTTTTTTCCACAGGAAAAAGAGCGGCTGTCCATCCGTCCGCAATCGGAAAAATCCGTTCCGTAAAAAGCACTTTCAACACAGGTCCCGGAAGGCGATTGCCTTCCGAGATCGATTTCCGTTTCCCGCTCCAGTGCGCCCGGCTTTTCAGTCAAGCGTTTTTTATCCCGCTTTTTGCGTCACAACGGATATCTTTACCCGCTTCATCACCTCTATTCCATCAGCTTTATAAGGCTGACGGGACCCGCCTTTTCCCGGGAAATAAAAGACGGTTTAGAGGCGCTCCTCCTAAAGCGAACGCTGTCCTCCCTCCCCCGTCAGAAGCGAAACGCCGAGAGGACGGCCTGTATATAAAGAAAGCCCGCCGGATACCAAAATCGTATCAGGCGAGCCGGATGGGTCAGAATTTGAAACGGACCCAAGTTCTCCTACATCTTATTTTGCGGCTATTCGGCAAACATAGGGGTCGAAAGATAACGCTCGCCGCTATCTGGAAGCAGCGCAACAATCGTCTTCCCTTTGTTCTCCGGACGCTTGGCCAGCTCGGTAGCCGCAAAGACGGCCGCCCCAGAGGAAATTCCCACAAGCAGGCCTTCGTTTCTCGCAAGGGCTCGCCCGGTCTCAAAGGCATCTTCGTTTTCTACAGCGATGATTTCATCATAAATTTGGACATCCAGCGTCTCCGGCACAAAACCCGCGCCGATTCCCTGAATTTTGTGCGGTCCGGAAGTTCCCTTGGATAGCACCGGAGAACCGGCCGGCTCAACAGCAACAATCCGAATGTTCGGATTGCGGCTCTTAAGATATTCGCCGACGCCGGAAAGCGTACCGCCAGTGCCTACGCCCGCTACAAAAATATCCACCTTCCCGTCGGTATCCTCCCAAATTTCCGGACCGGTATAAGCCCGGTGCACTGCGGGATTTGCCATATTGGTAAACTGACTGGGGATAAAACTATTCGGCGTTTGAGCAGCAAGCTCCCGCGCTTTTGCAATAGCGCCCGCCATTCCCTTAGCGCCTTCGGTCAAGATAAGCTGCGCGCCATATGCTTTTAGAAGATTACGCCGCTCAACGCTCATCGTGTCCGGCATGGCGAGAATAATTTTATATCCTCTGGAAGCCGCTACGGCCGCAAGCCCGATACCGGTGTTTCCGCTGGTCGGCTCAACGATTACCGAACCCGCCTTCAACAGGCCTTTGGCTTCCGCGTCGTCAATCATAGCCTTTGCGATTCTATCTTTAACGCTTCCCGCGGGATTCAAGTATTCAAGCTTTCCATAAATAGCCGCGCCTAACGCCTTTTGCGCGTTATGGCCTCCCAATCGCAGCAGCGGCGTACCGCCGATCAAATCCGTGACCCTATCAAATACTTTCATGACAGATTCCCCCTTCTCATAAATATAAACTTGAAAAATAACATGACGCCGTATGCGCTTTTATATTCGCGGCCCTATTTCTATTAGCCTTGTTGCGTCGCATAAATTCATATAAACTTTATAGGACTTATGATAACGCCATATTTTGGATTTGTCAAGTTTTTTGCGGGAAGGCATTGCCATTCCCATTTTCATCCAAAATTTGGGAGAGAAGGTTCAGCCCTGCGGAACCGCCCAGTTGACAGTTAGGACCAAGTTCATTTATTCCGGGCGCGTTGGTTATTGCGGTTCAGGACTTACCTGTAGAACAGCTCTTCGCCGTCGCTCACAACTTCCCGCCGCAGCTGTCCCGTCGTGTCGTACTCATATAAAAACAGCGGCGCCTCGCAGCCTATTAAACGGCTGCGAGGCGTCGCTGCATGGAAATAGAAAGGGCTGGAATAAGAGACGGCCGCTCACTTACGGCTATTCATGAGCGCCGTTCGATTTATAAGTGGCATAAAGTCGTAAAAGTGTTGCAGTAAAAAACATTTTTATTATCGGGTCCCACTTGGAAATAAAAATACCATGTCGATATATCCTGCTAACGGCTTTAAATCGATTGGCGCAACGGCAATCTATAAAAAGAGGCAAAAGTGCGTTTTTTACGTTTTCATTTTCACGGAACCGCTGTTTATGTTAGCCCTCTGTCCAGTATCACCGTGTATCCCCCTGTTCCTTTTTTCTTATGGCGACGCCCTTGAGAGCCGGAAGCGGCAGGCGCAGTACTTCGAAACTATAACGGACGCGTCGATCGCATATCTGCGCCGTTAAGAATATATCAACGACGATATGAAAGATAAGTTAAAGGAAAAATTCTGTACAAGTTTCTCTCCTACAGGTAACAGGCAATCAAGAAAACCAAATCGGCAGACTGCTTTCGCCCTCCGTTAAATAAGGGGGTATGCTATACGGTAGAGGGCCCTGATTATAGCGGCTTGCGGAAATATTTTCATATAAAGATAGTTTCACCCTTAAAAACAGCGCTCTAAACTGTAACAGGCATAAAAAAGACGAGCAAAAAGCGATTCCTTTTCACTCGTCCTTTTCAACACCCTGTTGAACAAACTGTCATCCGTTCGTTGGTTGACACCGTTTTATGAGCGGCCGCCTTATCGGGACGGCCGTTATGGGGAACGAATTTATCCCCAATTGCTCAGGCCTTCCAAAGGCCATGCAGGTTACAGTAGGCGTAGACGGCCTTTACCTGCTCGCCAGGCAAGAGCGCAAAATCAGCCCGAGGCGGCCGGCCCGGGTCCAGATACCGGATAGCGGCCCCCCGGTCGGTTTCCAGAACTACCCACTGAATCCAGTGCTTTTCTTCCATGGGATGCTCGGTCTGTCCTACCGAAACGCTTACGCGCTCGGCCTGCTCCGCCAGGCGTACCGGCAGGTGCTTTTCCTGGGCCGCGTCCACTTGACCGGGGATCAGCTCCCGCATTCCCGCCTTAGAGCAGGCGGCGCTCTCGGTCAGAAAGAGGGCGACCCCTTCTCCCTGCCCGCATACGTAAAATTTCACAGCGCATTTCTCCTTTTCGATTGTTCTGCTGTTTAGCATGCGCTTACCGAACAGAATTATACGCGGCGGGAAGGCAAAGCCTATTCGGTCTGCGCGTCCCATAGGACGGCCTCGCCCTTTTCCAGAGTGGCGGGCATATCAAGCAGACGCTGGTTGGAGGAGCCTCGAAAGCGCAGGGAAATATCCTTCCGCTCCTCTATAAACGGACCGTCCACCAGCACGTCCAGTTGCGAGAGCAACCGGTCGGTAACCTCGCACCGCCAGGGGCTGTCCTGCAACAGCTCGGGTTCCAGTGCCGAGCCGGTAAAGCACCAAATACTTTTCTCCGGAAACCGCTGCCGCACCCTCTTTAAAAAGGGAAGCAGAACCCGTTGGTTGTCCGGCTCGAAGGGTTCGCCGCCTAGTAAGGTAAGGCCGTTTATGTAGGACGGGGCCAAAGCGGCCAGCAGCTCCTCCTCGGTTTCGGCGGTGAAGGGATGGCCGTAGGTAAAGCTCCAAGTTTCGGCGTTGAAGCAGTTTTTACACCGGTGGGTGCAGCCGGACACAAAAAGAGAGACCCGCACGCCCAAACCGTTAGCCACGTCATTTTTTTTGATTTCTCCATAATACATACGTATTCGACCTTTCCGAAAACAAGCATCCGGTCGCGAAACGGCGGCCGGATGCAGATGGTATACGCTATGCGTAAATTTTTGTGCGGAGGGGATCGATGCCCCGAACGAAAATCTATGCTTTGACGTGCAAAGCAAAATTTTTGTGAAGCCCTCGATGGGCTGAGCGAAAACCTATCATAATGAAGGTTTTCGCCCGCCTTTTTTAATAGGCGGTAGGGTCGAGGGGCAAAGCTCCCGTCTCGTCCCGCAGGACGCGAAATCTTTAGAAACGCGAGGCGCAGGGTAGCCAAAACCTTCCAAAGGAGGGGTTTGGCATGAACTCTCGCTCGGGGTTACCCAATGCGGCGCTGGGCGACGCATAAGCAGTTTTCGCTTATGGATTTTCGTTCGTCGCTTCCCAGGCCGGGCCGTCTTGTAGAGATCTGACCAAAGGGCCGACCGGGACGCAAGCATGTAAGGCGTTAGAACCCCTCGCATGAATCTGCGCAGAGCATATAGAAAAAACGCCGCTCGTCCAGGCGCTCCCGCTTTTACAAATGCAACACCCGCTCCTTAATCTCCTGCGTACGCCCCTGATTCCAAAACTGGGTGCCGATATAGCCGCAGGTGCGGCGGGCGACATTCATCTGGGTCTGATCCCGGTTGCCGCACTTGGGACACTCCCAAATCAGCTTGCCATCCTCGTCGTTGACGATGGCAATCTCCCCGTCGAAACCGCAGGCCTGGCAATAATCGCTCTTGGTGTTCAGCTCGGCGTACATAATATTATCATAGATAAACTTCATGACCTGCAAAACCCCTTCCAGGTTCTGCTGCATATTGGGCACCTCCACATAACTGATGGCGCCGCCCGGAGACAGCGCCTGGAACTTGGACTCCAAGGCCAGCTTGTCAAAGGCGTTGATCTCCTCGGTCACATGGACGTGATAGCTGTTGGTGATATAGCTGCGGTCTGTAACCCCCTCGATCACGCCAAAACGCTTTTGCAGGCATTTGGCAAACCGATAGGTGGTACTCTCCAAAGGCGTGCCATAGAGGCTGTAATCGATAATCTCGGCCTGCTTCCACTTGGCGGTATACTCGTTGAGCTTACGCATAACCGCCAAGCCGAAAGCCTCTCCCTCGGGCTCGGTGAGTTTTTTGCCGGTCATACTGTAGACGCATTCCCAGAGGCCGGCGTAACCCAAGGAGAGGGTGGAGTAGCCGCCGTGGAGCAGCTTATCGATGGTCTCTCCCTTGGGGAGCCGGGCCAGGGCTCCATACTGCCAGAGGATAGGGGCGGCGTCGGACAGAGTGCCGGTAAGCCGTTCGTGCCGGCACTGGAGAGCGCGATGGCAAAGCTCCATACGCTCGTCAAAAACCTGCCAGAAAGCGTCCATATCCCCTTTGGCCGATAGACCGACGTCCACCAGATTGACCGTGACCACCCCCTGGTTGAAGCGGCCGTAGTATTTAGGTCTGCCCTTCCCGTCCACATAGGGGGTCAGGAAGCTGCGGCAGCCCATACAGGTGTAGCACTGGCCTTCCCCATTTTGATCTACCTTGAGCCGGCGCATGATCTTTTCCGAGATATAGTCGGGCACCAGCCGTTTGGCCGTGCATTTGGCGGCCAGCTTGGTCAAGGCGTAATAGGGCGAGTCGGGATGGATATTGTCTTCCTCGAGCACATAGATGAGTTTGGGGAAAGCCGGGGTGATCCAGACCCCCTCCTCGTTCTTCACGCCCTCGTACCGCTGCTTTAGGGTCTCCTCGATAATCAGGGCCAAATCCCGCTTTTCCTGTTCGTTCCTAGCCTCGCCCAGATACATGAAAACCGTGACGAAGGGGGCCTGACCGTTGGTGGTCATGAGGGTGACGACTTGATACTGGATGGTCTGCACGCCCCGCTTGATTTCGTCCAGCAGACGTCTTTCCACAATGTCGGAGAGCAAACTTTCGTCCGCCGCGCCGCCTATGGCCGCGGCCTCCTCCTCCACCTGCCGGCGAATCTTTTCCCGGGACACCTGCACAAAGGGCGCCAGATGGGCTAAACTGATGCTCTGGCCGCCGTACTGGCTGGAAGCCACCTGGGCGATAATCTGGGTGGCGATATTACAGGCAGTAGAGAAGCTGTGAGGCTTCTCGATCAGGGTGCCGCTGATGACCGTACCGTTTTGGAGCATATCCTCTAAGTTGACAAGGTCGCAGTTGTGCATGTGCTGGGCGTAATAATCCATATCATGGAAATGGATGATGCCCTGCCGGTGAGCGTCCACAATATCGGGGGGCAGCAGCAGCCGTTCGGTGATATCCTTGCTGACTTCGCCGGCCATATAGTCCCGCTGGACGCTGTTGACCGTGGGATTCTTATTGGAATTCTCCTGCTTGACCTCTTCATTGTTGCACTCGATGAGACTTAAAATCTGGTTGTCGGTGGTATTGGATCTACGAACCAGCGACCGGGTATAGCGATATCGAATATAGCGTTTGGCCACCTCAAAGGCTTTTTCCTCCATGAGAGCGTTTTCCACCAGGTCCTGGATTTCCTCCACCGACATAGCCCTGTTCATCTTCTCACAGTCCCGCTCCACCTGATCAGCGATGGCCCGGATCTGCTGGGGGGTCAGCTCCTTGGTGTGCTCGTCCGCGTCGTTGGCCTTGGTGATAGCCGTTATAATTTTGGAAATGTCGAATACCGCTTCCGAGCCGTTTCGCTTGATAATTTTCATAGCTTATACCTTCTCTTTCCGTGCCGCGCCCACATTTCTAATGCCTTTTCTTATCTTTTAGATAGGGAATATTTTGTCCAAATCCCCTTTACCGGGAGTCCGCGCCGCATATGGCAAAATTGCCCGCCGCCCTGTCCGAGGACTTGAGGCGCGTGTTCCCTACCGATGGCTTTACCATATCATACTTTTTCCCGCTCTGCTGTTGCAATTGCAACATCCAGGCAATATAATACAATATATTGGGTAAGAAATCAAGAGCGAATCCATATAGAGGTGTTAGAAATGGAAATTTACACGCTTTTCGACGGCGTTGCCCCCCAGGAAAGAAAGCGGATGATGGACTGTTTCCAGCCTGTTTCCAAGCGATTTAAGGCGGGCGAAACGGTCATGTCCTTCGCTGGCGCGATGCAGAAAATCGGGGTGATGATGGCCGGGCGGGCCCATCTGTCCTGCGTGGATGAAAACGGCCGGGAAAGCCGGCTGGAGCAGCTCTCAAAAAACGACGTGTTTGGCGATATGTTCACATTGCCTTTAGAACGCCTGTCCTATTTCGTGACGGCTGAAACAGCCTGCGAGGTTCTTTTTATCGATTATGTCCACGTCGTCAAGCGGTGCGAACGGGCCTGCGCCTACCATAGTCAGCTGGTGCACAACCTGTTTCAGATGGTAGCCCGCAAGTCCCAGGCCCAGACCATGCATGTGAGCGTGCTCAGTCAGCGGACGGTACGTCAAAAGTTGATGACCTACTTTGAGCTGCTCTGCCGGCACACGTCCGGCCGGCTGCCCATGTCCTACAGCGCTCTGGCCGCTTATTTGAGTATCGACCGCAGCGCCATGATGCGGGAGATCGGCAAGATGAAGGATGAGGGCCTTGTGCGCATAGAGGGTCGGGAGGTCATACTGCCATAAAACCATATGGCAAACCGTTTATATGCAAAACCGCCCCGGCCGCCTGTATAATAGGCGGCCGGGACGGTTTTACAGGGGATGCTCCGCTGATTGGTATTATGCGATACATACAATCGCAAGACCCATCCAAATTCGCTATACAATTTTCACCGTGTGCGCTTTTCGCAGTTCCTGTAATTTCTCCGCGATATCCCCATCGCGTTTTTTCTTATCCAGCCCGCCCTCTGCGTTCTGATAGTTTGCACTGGGCAGCAAGCTTTCAAAAAACGCATTAAAATATGCGCTTCGCCGGGTTCCGGTTAATTGATAGATTTCAAAGTATTCTTCCGACGTAAGCCCTAGAGCCTCAAACGTCTTTTGTATCGGCTCCAGTTGGACCGCCTGTTCCCAATTCTCTCTTGCAGAAGCCTCTATCTGCTGTTCGTCCAGCATAATCCCCGCCTTTTTCCCTTCCAGAATGCCTATCTCCTGATTGATAAACCATTGCAGCATATCCTCGTAATTTTTGCCGTACTGATCCAGATAGGCTTTACGCTCCGCAGGGTCTGTTATAATTTGGAGATTGCGGTTGTTCGTCTGGTTGGAAAAGGCCAAACCGACCTCCACCTGTCGTTTATAAATCGGGATATCGTCCACATAGGCCGCAACTGCGTCTCCGGCTTTCGCCGCCCGCCGAAGCTCCTCGCAAAACTGCGCCTCTATTTCCGAGGTCATTGTCGGATCGCTTTCCATTGGAATAGGAACATCGGAACCGTCCGTGCTGCCAGCCTCCTCCGACGCTGGCGGATTCGGGGAGGTAATATTTCCCTGTGTCTCTACAGACGCGCAGCCAGCCACGCAGACGATTAATCCCGCCAGAACTGCCGCCGCAAACGTTTTGTCGATACGCATTTTTCTTCCCTCCTAACTAAATGTAAAAACTTGGCTAAACACATGAGGCGGCGCATCAAAAGCCGCATTACCTACTTGCCATCTCGTATCAACTGTCAAAGGAGATTTATAAAGTTTGTTGCGCTGATTTTCAAATAAGTAATATACCTCTGAAGCGCTTTGAGATGACTGACTTCTATATTGCCCAGACCGATCTAAGTCGCCGTTGATATTGTTATAAACATGAGCGGCTGTGATACGGTTTCCAAAAATATTTGGTTCAAATTGCGAAGTTCGAACCTCAGTAACTATTTTATGCGTATACTTGTTAGTAGCTGCATTTGTATACGAGATGCTGAACTTCATATTGATACTTGGAACTATACAAAAATCTCCGTCGAAATCGTATAAATAAAAATTACTGTATTTTGCTTCTTTTCCGGCTACATACGATTCGGCTTTTCCAAACACCCACTTCTGGTTGGGCGCCCCGCCGTAGCCCCAGGTTTTGACCGGCGCGCAGTTATCCGTGTTTCCGCTGGCCGATTCCAATACATACTC
>JAAVYX010000103.1 GCA_022791355.1 Clostridiales bacterium
ATCAGCAAATTTTCTCCCTTATTTGACTATAAACGTCATTGCCCTAAAATTTTCATGATATTGAATTGGCATATTCGCTACTGCACATAGAAAGTCTCGTGATAAATATGACATACATTTCACAGCGGTGACTACTCAACATCTATCTCACAGCCACAACTACCCGACATCTAACTTGGCAACTCAACTCTCACACTTTTCGAGCCTTTTTTCCTTTGGATAAGTTACCGAGAAGCGTTCGTCCTGCCCGATGCCAAATTTGCTCGCTTGCCCGAAAACCGCAGTATTAGCGGGCTTTCGCGCCTATTTTCCATCGACCCTTGACATCAAACAGACCGTCTCCACATGGGCCGTTCCCGGGAACAAATCCGCCGGGACGGCCTCCTGCAAAACATAACCGAAACCAGCCAGAATTTTACAGTCTCTGGCCAGCGTGGCCGGGTCGCAGGAGACGTAGACCAGCCGTTCGGGCGCGAAATCCCGGCCAATGGAGCGCAGCAGATCCAGAGAGCAGCCCTTGCGGGGCGGGTCTACCAGCACCACGTCCGGCCTGACCCCTTCGGCCGCTAACCGCCGGGCCGCCTCGGCCGCGTCGGCGCGGATAAAGCGGGCGTTTTGGATATGGTTCAGCCGGGCGTTGCGGCGGGCGTCCTCCACGGCCTGGGGAACGGTCTCCACGCCGATCACCTGCCGGGCCTTACCGGCCATGGACAAACCGATGGTACCGGCCCCGCAGTAGAGGTCCAGCAGAACCATTCCCTCCGGCCGGGCGTATTCCGCCGCCTTGTCATAGAGCCTTTCGGCCATCTCCCGGTTTACCTGGTAAAAGGATAAGGGGGAGACGCGCACCCGCAGACCGCAGAGCCGGTCCTCGATAGCGTCCGCGCCGTAGAGGACATGGCATTCCTTACCCAGCACCACATTGGTGTCGTCCCGATTGATATTGAGCTGCACGCTGACCAGGCTCTCGCCCACCGCCTGCCGCAGCAGCTCCACCAGACGCTGGGGAGCGGGTACGCCGTCGCCGTTTATCACCAGGGCCGCCATGATCTGGCCTGTGGCGAAAGCCTTGCGCAGATAGATGTGCCGCAGCAGGCCGCCGCCGGTTTTCTCATCGTATACGGCAACGGCCTGCTCGGCCGCCCACCTCTCCACCGCCGGCAGAGCGGCGGCAAATTCGGGAGGCTGAAGCCGGCAGTCCCGACAGTCCACAATCCGATGGCTGCGGGGGGCGTAGAAACCGATGGACAGGCTGCCCTCGGGCTGGAGGCGGGCGGCGGGCGTGGCCGTAACCTCTGTCGCCCCCACGGGATACTGGGCTTTATTGCGGTAACCGGCGCGCGGGTCGCCTTGGGAAAAGAGCAGCTCCTGCGGTTCAATAGAGAAACCGCCGATGCGCCGTAAGGCGTCGGCCACCCGCTGCCATTTGATCCGTCTCTCAGCCTCGGGGCTGATATGACGAAAGACGCAGCCGCCGCACTGCCGGGCTACCGGACAATCGGGTTCCACCCGGTCGGGTGAAGGACGCAAAAGCTTTTCCAGCCGTCCGTAGGCCAGATTTTTTTGTACCTTTACAATCCGTACCTGCAGCAGGTCTCCTTCCGCCCCACCTGGGACAAAAACCGCCATTCCCTCATGCCGGCCTACCCCGTTTCCCTCGGAGGTGACGCCGGTGACGGCCAGCTCGACGATATCGTTTTTTTGCATCCTGTTCCCTCTTTTGTTCCTTTTATATACTGGTTTTTCGTCCGTTTATAACCCGGCGGATATCCTGCGCAAGAAAGTTTTTTCATTTTGCTCGGCCGGGAGAGGTTTCGCGCCGGCTTTCCTTTTACGGATTCTCCGTTATCTTGTCTAACGGCGCGGCCTCCTTTTGCAAAGAAAAGGAAATCTGAAATGAACCCCGCGCGAAACGAATCCATAAAACATATGTGCGCCGCGTACATGTTTGCGGGGGAGTCCTATACCCCGACGACGTTCCAACCAAAAATCTATAGATTTTCGTTCGGGGCATCGAGCCCCTCACAAAAATGTTACTTTGCAAGACAAAGTATGATAATTTATTGTAACAAGGATAGCGCAAAAGCGCAACCGCTTATCTTGGAATGCAAAAGAGACATAAAAATCTAAATCTTGTCAATACCTGTAAAATCTGTTATAATAACCGCAAAGCGATTACCGCTCCCGATGAGACGGCCCCGCGCCCCGGACGGCGGAGACGCCGAAAATACCGCAGGATTACGCCTGCGGTATCCGAATCTACGTCCTCGTTATGCATACGGGCCCGTCTACTATATGCCAAAGGCCGCAGAGCAAACCGGCGGTTACAACGCCGATAAAAAACGTCAGGCCGTATATGACGCCAACCGTTTCCCTTCCGCGCCGGTGTGCGGCCGGCGAAAGGATGATGTATTGTGAAATGTCCCTTCTGCGGATATGAAGAAAGCCGCGTAATCGATTCCAGACCCACTGACGAAGGGGAGCGTATCCGCCGGCGGCGGGAATGTCTGAACTGTCAAAAGCGGTTTACCACCTATGAAATCATCGAAAGCCTTCCAATTATCGTTATCAAAAAGGATAAGTCCAGAGAGGTTTTCAACCGGGAGAAGCTCTTGACCGGCCTGCTGCGGGCCTGCGAGAAGCGGCCGGTTTCCCTGGAGTCCCTGGAGCATATGATCGACAGTATCGAGGCGGTCATCCAAAACTCCCTGGACCGGGAGGTTACCTCTGAGAAGATCGGGGAGCTGGTGATGGATAAGCTCCGGCAGGTGGACGAAGTGTCTTACGTGCGCTTTGCGTCGGTCTACCGCCAGTTTAAGGATATCACTACCTTTCGGGAAGAGTTGAATAAGCTGCTGGATGAAAAATAAAAGTACGCCGCGGCCGGCCGGGACAGAAGCTTCCGGCCGGCTTTTTGCATCCATATATAAACCGGCTGCGCCTTTTTCAAAAACCAATGGGTTTAGAATCTGTTTTAAAATGTTAAAACGACATATGAAATTTCGCTCGGAGCCGTCTAAGCGGGCAGCAGTAGGCTGTTGTTTCTTCCCGCAAAGAACGTCTGAAGGACGTTGGTAAAGACGGGCTGGTTTACATCATTCTTTGGTTTAAATAAAGTCCCCGCGTCCTGGAGGTGAAAAATATGTGGTTTGTTCTAGCTTTATTATCCGCCGTCTTTGCGGCGCTTACCTCTATACTCGCCAAGGTCGGTATCCAAGGCGTACCGTCCAATCTGGCCACCGCCGTCAGAACCGTTGTGGTGGTAATCATGGCCTGGGGCATGGTTTTTCTGACCCATACCCAAAGCGGGCTTTCGGAAATCAGCCGGAAAAGCTGGGTGTTTCTCATCCTGTCGGGACTGGCAACCGGCGTCTCCTGGCTGTGTTATTATAAGGCCCTGCAAATCGGCGACGCCTCCAAGGTGGTTCCCATCGACAAATTGAGCGTGGTGCTGACCCTAATTTTGGCCTTTGTCTTCCTGCATGAAGAGTTTACGATGAAATCTCTGTTCGGCTGTATATGCATCGGCGCGGGAACCCTCCTAATGGTCATATAAACCAAGTCGGCGCGGGCGGAAGGAGCGGCAGTGAAAAAACAGTTGTAATCCAGGGATTTTTCTGCCATAATATAGGGTAAACATATAAAGCTTATCCCAAAATGAGACGCACGCATCTTGTTGCAGCTTTTTCGTGGCTCTGCGCCCTTTTCCCTGCAATCCATGCAGGCTCCTGCGGGAAAATGGCGCGGCCCGCAAAATTTGACGGCCCGCTCTGCGTACGCCGCGTTTCAAAATAAGCTTTTAGAATCTGTATGCGCAGCCTGAAACGCCGTCCGAGCGGTCCTTTTCCGCCGCTGTGCGTTCTATTTCCTTGCCATACGCAAGGCTTTGCCGTGAAAATTTGCCCTGCCGGCGGGAAATTCTCTCGCCAGCGGCCTTTTTGCCTTTGCATACAGACTTTTCATTTTGCGGCCCACCGCCGCAGCCATAAGGAGTGTTCCGGCAAGTGGAGAATTATGACAAGCTGGCAGAGCTGCTGCTGCCCGATGTGGACAAGTCCCCGGCCGACTACGAGGCCATGTACCCGCCCCGCGCCCTGCCCGAAGGGGCCCGGGTCACCCGTATCGCCCCCAGCCCTACAGGGTATCTGCATCTGGGGGTGCTCTTCACGGCCATGTGTAACAAGCGGGTGGCCGCCGCCACCGGCGGCGTATTCTACCTGCGCATCGAGGATACCGATAAAAAGCGGGAGGTACAGGGCGGCGTCGCCGACATCGTGAAGGGCCTGAACCGGTTCGGCGTGACCATCGACGAGGGCTTTGTAGCCGCCGATCGGGAGGAGGGAGCCTACGGTCCCTACCAACAGAGCAAGCGGGGACCGATCTACCGCTGCTTCGCCAAGGAGCTGGTCAGACAGGGGCTTGCCTATCCCTGCTTTTGCACCGAGGCCGAGCTGTCGGCCGTAAGGGAGAAGCAGGAGTCCCAAAAGGTGCGCACCGGCTACCATGGGGAATGGGCCAAGTGCCGGGATATTTCCTACGAGGAGGCCCAGCGGCGCATTCAGGCCGGCGAGACCTTTGTGGTACGGCTGAAATCTCCCGGCAGCGAGGAAAACCGGGTGGCCTTTACCGACGGCATCAAGGGTAAAATCGTGCTGCCCGAGAACGACGAGGATTTCGTCATCCTAAAGTCGGACGGGATTCCCACCTACCATTTCGCCCATGCTGTGGACGACCATCTCATGCGCACCACCCACGTCATCCGGGGAGACGAGTGGATTTCCTCTACCCCCAAGCACCTTCAGCTTTTCAAGCTCTTAGGCTGGAAGCCGCCCAAGTACGCCCACGTGGCCCCCATCATGAAGGAGGACGGGGGACGGCGCAAGCTGTCCAAGCGCAAGGACCCCGAGGCCGCCGTGCGGTATTACGCCGAGGCAGGCTTCCCTCCCGAGAGCCTGATCGAATATCTCATGACCGTGGCCAGCTCGGATTACGAGGATTGGCGGCGGGCCAACAAAACCGCCCCGGTAGACGCCTTTAAATTCAGCCTTAAGAAAATGAGCCTCTCGGGCGCCCTATTCGATTTGGACAAGCTGCGGGACGTGAGCAAAAACGTCATTTCCCAAATGGACGCACAGACCGTGACCGGCCGTATTCTGGAATGGGCCAGGGAAAACGACCCGGACTTTTACCGTCTTCTGGCGGCCGACCCAGCCTATACCCAGGCGGTTTTCGCCATCGACCGGGGCGGCCCCAAGCCCCGCAAGGACTTGGCCAAGTGGGACGAGGCCAAGGAATACGCCGCCTATTTCTTCGACGCGCTGTACGTCCCCTGCCGCGACCTGCCCGAGAACATCGCCCCGACCGCCGCCGCCGCCGTGATAGAGGCCTACCTGCCGGTCTACGACCCGGCCGACGGGAAGGACGGCTGGTTTCAGAAGATTAAGGATATCTGCCCCGCCCTGGGCTTTGCCAGCGAGGTAAAGATATACAAAAAGAACCCGGCGGACTACAAGGGCCATCCCGGGGACGCCAGCACGGTCGTCCGTATTGCGGTCACCGGCCGTCGGAATACCCCCGATCTGTGCAGTATTATGGGACTTTTGGGGAAGGAGCGCTGCATCCAGCGTATGCAAGCCGCCGCCGCGGTGTGGCGCGGGAAATAAAACAGCGCCTGTTAAGACCGATGAGGGTCCATATGTAAAGAAGCCGCTCCTTGGGCGGCCCCAAGAGGGGTTATTAGGGAACTAGCAGGGAACTAGCAGGGAACTACTGGGAACTTATAGAGAACCGGCAGGAAGCTAGCAGAGAACCGGCAGCAAACGGACGGCTTTCCCAGCTGCGGCATACCCTTGGCCGGCCGGCCGTCTTCTTAGCGGTCGCCGCGAGCCGCCCGGCCGGCTGACTAAGGGCCGTCCCGAGGGCGGCTGTATACGGTCTGGGCCGCCCCCTTTTCGGCCTGCGCAGGGTCTTTGCAAAACGTATGGCCCTTTGCCATTCTATGGTATTAAGACTGATATGAGGAGTTGGAAAACAAGCGATGGATGAGAAAAACCTTACCGCCCCTGCGGCGTCCGAGACGGCGGGGCCTTCCAATTTTATTCACGATTTTATCGACGAGGACTTAAAGGAGGGGGTCTATACCCATGTGCAGACCCGTTTTCCCCCCGAGCCCAACGGTTATCTGCATATCGGCCACGCCAAGGCC
>JAAVYX010000014.1 GCA_022791355.1 Clostridiales bacterium
GTTCGACGAAATCGAAAAGGCCCATCCCGACGTTTTCAATATTCTGCTGCAGGTTTTGGAGGACGGGCTCCTCACCGATTCCCAGGGCCGCCGGGTGGACTTCCGCAATACCATCATCATCATGACCTCCAACCTGGGCGCCCGGCTGATTACCGAAAAGCAGCTGTCCTTCGGCTTTAGCAGCGGCGAGGGGAAGGCGGACGCCGACGCGGCCGCCATCAAGGAAAAGGTGATGGCCGAGGTAAAGCGGGAATTCCGGCCCGAGTTTCTCAACCGTATTGACGATATTGTGGTCTTCCGCAAGCTGGGACAGAAGGAGCTGGACCAGGTGGCCGAGCTGATGCTGGCTGGCCTGCGGGAGCGGGCGGAAGGTCTGGGCGTGGAGCTGCGCTTCGCTCCCAGCGCGGTGGAGGCGGTGGCCAAGGAGGGATTCGACCCGGTCTACGGCGCCCGTCCCCTGCGCCGGGTCATCCAGGAGCGCATAGAAAATCTTTTGAGCGAGAAGCTTCTGGACGGTTTCGCTCCTCCAGGCAGCCGGCTGATGTGCGAGTATAAGGAATCGAAAACCGGCGGACGTTTTACTTTTCGAAAGCTGTCTCCGAAAAAATCCGCCGTCGCATCGCCCGGACAGGACCGGCCGGCCCTGCCCGCGGCCGAGGCGGACGATGCGGAACCGGATAAAGACGAGCAATAGGGCCTACGGCCCGACTACAAGCGCCCTGCGGAGTAAGTCCGCAGGGCGCTTTTGTGTGGAGAACCGACGGCGGTTCGTAAAATCGTTATAGCAGCTGCGCCGCTCTTGTTTGCGTATCCGCCTGATCTAAGGGCTGGTAGGCGCAGAGTGTGCATAGGACGAAGACAGTTAAGCATACGCTGCTCATTTTCAATTTGCATACCCCCTAATTTCATTTAAGATTATGTAGGCTATAATCAAACAAACATTATGATTGTATCTGCGTTTTATTTGTATATATTATGCATATAAATTGGAACGTGGCCAATAGTCACGATTACATTTTTTGAAAAACTCAATTGACTTTAACGAATCATTGTGATAAAATTTTAGTGATTTAAAGCGTGCCGTTTTTCGGCTCGAAACAAACGCCGCCCTGCGGCGTCAGGAGGAGCATATGGATAAACTGAAGGATAAAAATACGGATCTGCTTTTCGAGGCCATTCTTACCCTGCAAAACGTGGAGGAATGCTACGCCTTTTTTGAGGACATCTGCACGGTCAAGGAGATCAAATCCATCGCCCAGCGGTTCGTCGTGGCCAAGATGCTCACCGAGAAGCGGGTGTACAGCGATATTGTCAGCGAGACGGGGGCCAGTACGGCTACCATCAGCCGGGTCAACCGCTCCCTCAACTACGGCAACGACGGCTATCAGCTGGTCTTTGGGCGGATGAAGCAGGGATGAGCTACGATCTTTTTGCCGGTTACTACGACCGGCTCATGGAGGACGCGGATTATCCGGGCCGTACGGCCTATCTGCTGGGTCTCTTTGCCAAACACGACCGGCGGCCGGCTCTGCTGCTGGACGCGGCCTGCGGTACCGGCGGCTTTTCCCTGGAGTTTTCCCGGCAGGGCATAGAGGTCATCGGGGCCGACCCCTCTCCGTCCATGCTGGCCGTGGCCAGAGAGAAGGCCGACCGGGCGGGAGAGAATATCCTGTTTCTCTGTCAGTCCGCCCAAGAGCTGGAGCTTTACGGCACGGTAGACGGCGCGGTCTGCTGTATGGACAGTCTCAACCATATTGCCGATTACGGGGAATTTTGCCGGGCCTTGGCCCGTATCGCCCTGTTTTTGGAGCCGGGCCGCCTGCTTATCTTCGATCTCAATACCCCGTACAAGCATCGCGCCCTGCTGGCCGACAATACCTTTGTTTACGAGCTGGACGACCTCTATCTCTGTTGGCAGAACGAAACCCAAGGAAACATGACCGATATTACCCTGGACTTTTTTATGCTGGAGCCGGACGGACGGTACAGCCGGGGCTGCGAGGCCTTTTCCGAACGGGCTTACGGGGCCGAAGAGGTGGAGCGCGCCCTACGGGCCGCCGGTCTCAGCCTGGAGGCGGTATACGATGATGGAACCGAGCAGTCGCCCCGTCCCGATTCTCAACGGCTGATCTATGTAACCCGGCGGCTGCCTTCACAGGCGGCTCCAAGGGAATAGGCGTGTAAACGCCGGCGGCCTCGGGTTGGGGACCATAGCCCGTTCGGCTACGGTCAGAAACAGTCGAAATGGGACGGAGCGGGATTTTCGGCTTGGGCCATGGCGCATGCGCCCGTCGATAGAGCGGCAGCGGATGGTCGAAAAGGCGATTTTGTAAAGTTTAAACAGCCCCAGGCCGGGACGGCCTGGATGGCTATTTTTATATTGGCAAAGGCAATCTATAAAAATACAATCGCGATATACGGCCGTCTCCCTGCGCGGCCCTTTTGACGCTTTGAAACGGGCCTATGCCCGCATAGAAAAGGAGAGAGCTTCCATGGGAAAACTCATTCGCTGTATCACGTCGGACGGGGCGGTTATGGCCGCCGCGCTGGATTCTACCGACCTTGTCGCCCGCGCCGAACAGATTCATAAAACCTCCGCCGTGGTCACCGCCGGCCTGGGCCGTCTGCTGACCGCCGCGTCTATGATGGGAAACGCCTTAAAGGGGACGGATAACACGCTGACCCTCAGGGTGGCTGGAGACGGTCCCGCGGGAGCCTTGATCGCCGTGTCGGACGCTTCCGGCAACGTCCGAGGCTATCCCGCCAACCCGGTGGTGGAACTGCCTTTGAACGCCAAGGGTAAGCTGGACGTAGGCGGCGCGGTGGGCCGGGGCAGCCTATACGTCTCCAAGGACCTGGGGATGGGAGAACCCTACAAC
>JAAVYX010000104.1 GCA_022791355.1 Clostridiales bacterium
GGTGGCCCCCCTGGCCTACATGCGGGGCCGTACCCTGGACGACAGCTTTATTATTTTAGACGAGGCCCAAAACACCACCCCCGAGCAGATGAAAATGTTTTTAACCCGTCTGGGCTTTAATTCCAAGATGGTGGTCAACGGCGACGTCACCCAGGTCGACCTGCCCGACGGCCGGCATTCCGGCCTCAAGGACTGTATGCGTATCCTGAAAAATATAAAACAGATCGGCCTGATCCGTTTGAACGAGAAGGACGTGGTGCGGCACCGTCTGGTGCAGGAGATCATCAAGGCCTACGAGCGGGCCGGGGAGCATAACTAGGCCCTGCCCACAAAAAGGCGAAATGCCCAAACGGCGGGTCTTTTGCCGCCGTACGGCGGCATATTTTCCTGCCATGCGACAGTATGCCTTGCCGGGCGAAAAAGTTTCGCCCGTGGGCATTTCGCCGTTTTTCAAACAGGGACGAGCGCGGGTCCGCGCAGGGGCTAAGGCCGTTTTACCGGACTCGTAACGGCCGCGCGCCCAGTATGCCCGTATTTCTCTCTATATACGGCTGTATTTTCCCCCAAAAAATCGCTTGTCTGAGCGCCCTTTAAAAACTCGGCGGTGAAAAATATCCGCCGGTCGTTCTCCCCTCGTTTGTTATTCATACGCGGCAGCGCGATGGAATAAAATCCGGTTGGCACGGCTGGTTTTATACGGCGGCGGGCTCTGCGCCCAGGGCGGGAACGGTCTGCCGGCCGCCGTATGAGACGCGTCCGCGGCGGACAGGTCAAGAGAGCGGGGACTTTCCGTTTGCGGGAAAGAAAAAGCCGTCGGCGCGGCTTCCCGCGAAACGGAAGGCTCCCGGCCGGAAGAAAGGACGAAAAGAAAATGGAAAAAGTAAAGGTTATCATCACAAACAAGCAGAAAGCGGTCAAGATCCCGGCGGGCATCCGTATGCTCATCCGCCGGGCCTGCAACGCCGTTCTGACCTTTGAAAATTTCGAGGGTCCGGCCGAGGTCAACGTCAATTTTGTGGACGAGGACGAGATCCGCAAGCTCAACAACGAGTTTCGCGGCATTGACGCATACACCGACGTGCTCTCCTTTCCGCTGGGTGAGAACGGAAAATACGACCTGAATCCCGAGACCGGCGCCCAGATGCTGGGCGATGTGGTCATCTCGGTCCCCCAGGCCGTCCGGCAGGCGCAGGAGTACGATCACTCCTTCCAGCGGGAAATGGCCTTTCTCACCGTCCATTCCATGCTCCACCTGTTGGGCTACGATCATGTGGACGGCGGCATTGAGGCCGTTAAAATGCGGGAAAAGGAGGAGCACGTCTTAAGCCAATTGGGCGTGCCCCGCAACGCCAGCTATTATATGGAGGAATAGAAGGCGGCGGAAAAGGCCAAAGCGTCATCCGCATTGCCCGTAAAAAGGCGATTTCCGCACCCGGACGGACAGGTATCCGGCGCTTTCCGGTTTTAACTCTCTCCAGAGTCTGGCTAAATTCGTTAACATTCCCGCGTCAGACCGCAAGAAGCGGGGGAGGTTCCGTCTAAAACGCCCGGCTTACATACTTGGGGCGTATAGCGCCGCCGGTCTTATCAAATATCCGGCGGGCCTTCTGCTTTTGGGGCCGGACCGGGAGCCCGTCGTAAGAAATGGAAGCCCCGCCCCATCGGTTTACTGGACGGCGGCCCGCGTCTTTTTTCGAAAGGAAAGAAACTGCATGAAAGGGTTTGCGCAGGCCTTTGTATGGGCCCTTCGGGGCGTGGCGGACAGCGTCCGCCGGGGCCGCAACATCCGTATCGAGATGGTCGCGGCGGTCTACGCTCTGCTGCTGTCCGCCGCCGCGCTGACCGGCCCCGGCCAATGGGCGGCGGTGCTCGTCGTCATCGGCATGGTGCTGGGGGCGGAGATATGCAATACAGCCATCGAGGCCCTCTGCGACAAGGTGTGCAAGGCTCGCTGCGAGGAAATCCGCTTTGTCAAGGACGCGGCGGCGGGAGCCGTCCTGATCTGCGCCCTGACCGCGGCGGCCGTGGGCGGCCTCCTGTTTTTCGGCTTCGGCGGGCTGGACCGCCTGCTGGCCTATTGCAGGAAGCACATATGGTACCCCATTCTGCTGGCGGTTCTGGCGCCGCCGGCCTTGTGGTTTGTCTGCCGCAAGCCCCGCCGCCGTCCGTCTCCAGAGGAATCGTACGCCGGGCGGCGGCCAAAATAAGAGCTGTCAGGAAACCGCCGTGTCCCGGAATTTGGCGGGCCCAGCCAGCCGCTCTGCCGGACGGTCCGCAGGACCGGGCCCGGTTAGGCCGCCTATGGCCGTCAGCCCAGGCAAGGCGGCTTTTGCGGGTTTGTTCCGCGAACCCGTATGGTTCAGGCATACGGCAGGGCCTTTTATATAGTGCAACAGGCCGGCCCCGGCCCGCGGCGGGGCGGCGGAAAACTTTTGCCGCCGGGAGATAAGGAAACAGAATATGTCGAAAGCTACCGATCAAAATAAAACCGCCGGCACGGGCCGAGAGGAACGTTCGGCCTTTATCGCGCTGGTGGGCCGGCCCAACGTGGGCAAGTCCTCCCTGTTAAACCGGATGCTGGGCCAGAAGGTGGCCATCGTGTCGGACAAGCCTCAAACCACCCGTACCCGCATCATGGGCGTGCTGACCAGGGAAACCGATCAGCTTGTGTTTATCGATACCCCCGGCTTTCATAAGCCCCGCAACCGTCTGGGCGAAAACATGGTCCGGGCGGTGGGCGAGGGACTGTCGGATGTGGAGGCCTGCGTACTGGTGGTGGAGGCGGCCCCCAAGTTCAAGTTTAATCCCGAGCAGCTGCCTCCCGCCGAGGCCGAGCTGCTGGAGACCATCAAACGGCGGAAGCTGACGGCGATTCTCGCCATCAATAAAATCGATCTTTTGGCCGGCAAGGAAGCCCTGCTTCCCATGATCCAGGCATATACCAGCCGATACGACTTTGCTGCGGCGGTACCCCTGTCGGCCGCAACCGGGGACGGGGTGGCGGCCTTGGAGCAGGAGCTGCTGGCCTTTACCCAGCCCGGCCCCCACTTTTTTGCCGACGGGGATCTGACCGACCAGCCCGACCGGGTTATGGTGACCGAGATCATCCGGGAGAAGCTTCTGCGCTCCCTGGACAAGGAGGTGCCTCACGGTATCGCGGTGGGCCTGGAACGGTTTTACGAGCGGGACAACGCCGCCGGAGAACCTATCCTGGAAATCGAGGCGGTGATCTACTGCGAGCGGGAGAGCCATAAGGGAATCATTATCGGCAAGAAGGGAAGCATGCTCAAGCGTATCGGCATGATGGCCCGGCAGGATATCGAGGCCTTTTTCGGCTGCAAGGTCAATTTGCAGCTTTGGGTCAAGGTGAAGGAGGACTGGCGTAACCGGCCCGGCCTGATCCACGGCTTCGGACTGGACTAATCGCCCTTGCTATATCGCAAAGCAAGGCGCAAATCCTGTAATATGCGGGATTTGGGCCGTTGGGCTTTCTATTGTACAAAGCGCGCCCCTGCCGTTTATACGGCGCGGGCCGGCCCGTCCTGCGGGCCTTTGGCGGCAGAGATCGCGGCCCTTTGCCGTCTGTCGCCGCTCTTTACCGCTGAGGCCGCCGGGAGCGTTTGACCCTTTGTAGTCCGGCTTGTCCATCGTAAGGAAAAAATTCCCTGCCAGCTCCCGGCTGCGTCCATGTGCAGGCGCTGCGGGACAAAAGGCCGCGGCGCTTTTTGCCGGAAGGATTTGGCGGGGATAGTTCCGCCGGGACGAGGATAAAATGGTAATACACATTTTGCTTCGGGAGGCGGTCAAGATGGAGAAGGAATCCGGGCAGACCGGGCGGCAGACCCAGGAGGCGGCCTGGGCGGCCTTTCTGCGCACCGGCTCGGTGGAAAATTATTTGGCCTACCGCGGCTATCGCGCCGGGGCGGGACGGAGGAAAAGCTATGCGTCTGTCGACCGACGGACTGATCGTTAGAGAACAAAACGTGGGAGAAAACGACCGGCTGGTGGTGGCGCTGACCCGGCACAGGGGCCTGATTACGGCCTTTGCGCAGGGGGCGCGGCGGCTGAAAAACCGCAACGCCTCCTCCACCGGTCTGCTCTGCTACTCCAATCTCACTTTTTTTCGGGGCAAGGATACATATAAGGTGGACGAGGCCTCGGCCATTGAGGTTTTCTTTTCCCTGCGGGGGGATATCGTAAGACTCTCCCTTGCCCAGTATTTTTGCGAGCTCTGCCTCTGCCTGGCCCCCGAGGGGACCGAGGCCGAGGACTTTTTGCGTCTGGTCCTCAACAGCCTTCACTTTTTGGCTTCCGGCGGCCGGCCGGAGCTGCTGGTAAAGTCGGTGATGGAGCTGCGGCTGCTGTCCCTTTCCGGCTATATGCCCGACCTGCTGGCCTGTTCGGGCTGCGGGGCCTTCGAGGGGGAGGAAATGTATCTGGACCCGGCGGGCGGGAGCCTGTTTTGCGGAAGATGTAAAGCTATGGCCGCCGGACGGGGGCTGCTGCCCCTATCCAAAGGCGCGCTGGCCGGCCTGCGCCATATCTGTTATGCCGATTTTGGTAAGCTATTTGCCTTTTCCCTGCCCGAGGACGGGCTGCGGGAGCTGGGCCGTATCACCGAACGGTATCTCTTGACCCAGACCGACCGGCGGTTCAAAACCCTGGATTTTTACCACAGCCTGTTTTGAACGGGCTGCCGGATTCGTTGGATTGCCACTGATCTGTTGGGATCATCCGCTGGATAACCCGTTGGGATTACTTGTTGAACGCCCTGTTAGATGATCCGCCGTTCCCTCTGCCGGGGGAGGCCGCCCGGCCGTTGGGCCTACAGACTCGCCCGCCTCGGCGGGCGGGAAAGGGCGGGTCGACCGCTTGTTAAAAAACTGCGGCGGCAAGACGGCCGCCGCCTGTAATGGAGAAAAGAAATGGAAGATTGTCAAATTTTAGAACGCAATATGCGGGTGCTGGAAATGGACAAGGTGCTGGACCGTCTGGCCGAGGAGGCCAGCATGGCCGACGCCGCTGAAAAGGCCCGCGCATTAAAACCTGTCGCCCGGCGGGAGCGGGTGGAAGCCCTGCTCCGGCAGACCGAGGACGCTCACATGTTTATGGCCCGCTTCGGCGCGCCCTCCTTCGGCCAGGCCAAAAATATGAACAACGCCCTGACCCGGGCCGCCATGGGCGGCGTGCTGACCATGGGGGAGCTGCTGGATATCGGCGAGCTGCTGCGGGTCGTTCGCTCCCTGTCCGAGTGGCGGGAGCGGTCGGACGCGGAAAATCCTTCCGCGCTGGACGAATTTTTTGAGGTCCTCAGTCCCAACAAGTATTTTGAGCAGCGGATTTTCGCCTGTATCCGTTCGGAGGAGGAGATGGACGACCACGCCTCCCAGGCCCTGAGCGATATCCGGCGCAAGAAGCGGGCGGCGGCCCTCAGCGTCCGGGACCGGCTGGATAAAATGATCAAATCCCCCAGCTACACAAAGTATTTGCAGGACGCGCTGGTCACCATCCGGGACGGGCGGTTTGTGGTGCCGGTCAAGTCCGAGCACAAGTCTGAGGTCCCCGGCTTGGTCCACGACACCTCGGCCTCCGGGGCCACCCTCTTTATCGAGCCCATGCCGGTGGTGGAGGCCAACAACGAGCTCAAGGTGCTGGAGAGTAAGGAAAAGGACGAGATCGACCGGATCCTGGCCGAGCTGTCGGCCGAGGCCGGCGGGTTTGCCGATAGCGTGAAGGATTCCTACGAAGCGGCGGTGGAGCTCAATCTCATCTTCGCCAAGGCGCGGCTGGCCTACAATATGCGGGCCGCGGCGCCCGCCTTGAACCAGGAGGGAAAAATCTACTTAAAGCGGGCCCGCCATCCCCTGTTGGACCCCAAAAAGGTGGTGCCCATCACCCTGTCCCTGGGAGAGGAATACGATACCCTGGTCATCACCGGCCCCAATACAGGCGGTAAAACGGTGACCCTCAAGACCCTGGGCCTGCTTACCCTCATGACCATGTGCGGCCTGATGATCCCGGTGGACGACGGAAGTAAAATCGCCCTGTTCAGCCGGGTGCTGGCCGACATCGGGGACGAGCAGAGCATCGAGCAGTCCCTCTCCACCTTCTCCTCCCACATGACCAATATCATCTCCATCCTGGAACGGGCGGACCGGGACAGTCTGATCCTGCTGGACGAGCTGGGCGCGGGCACCGACCCCGTGGAGGGGGCGGCCTTGGCCATGTCGGTCCTCATGCGCCTGCGGGAGCAGGGCTCCACCGTGGCGGCCACTACCCACTACGCCGAGCTCAAGTCCTACGCCCTGGATACCGCCGGGGTGGAAAACGCCTGCTGCGAGTTTGACGTGGCTACCCTGCGGCCCACCTACCGTCTGCTGGTCGGCGTGCCCGGCCGGTCCAACGCCTTTGCCATCTCCCAGCGGCTGGGGCTGGAGGAGGCCATCGTCGAGCGGGCCCGGCAGCTGATTTCGGATGAAAACCTGCGGTTCGAGCAGGTGGTGGAGTCTTTGGACAAGGCCCGGCAGGCGGCCGAGACCGAACGGGCCGAGGCCAGCCGGATCCGGGCCGAGCTGGCCGCCAGCAAGCGGGACGCGGGCCAGCGGCTGGACCAGCTCAACCGGGAGCGGGATAAGATCATGGACGCCGCCCGTCAGGAGGCCCGCCGGATCATCGACGGGGCCCGGGCCGAGTCCAACCGTCTGATCGGCGAGCTGGAGGACCTGCGCAAGCAGGCCAAAACCCAAAACGCCGGGGAACTGGCCCGAAAGGCCAGAGCGGCGGCCAAGTCCGGCCTGAACGCCATGGCCGACAAGGCCGACCCGGTAGACAAGCGCATCGGCGGCGGCTATGTCCTGCCGAGACCCTTGAAGGCGGGGGATCAGGTGCTCATTGCTGATATCAATAAGGAGGCCACCGTGCTCACGCCGCCCGATTCATCCGGGCAGGCCCTCGTACTGGCCGGCATCATCAAAACCCGGGTGCCGGTGGAGAACCTGCGGCTTCGAGAGTCCGCAGGACCCAAAAAGCAAAACGCGCCCCGAAACGTCCGGGGGGGCGGGAGCAACCGGTACGGCGTGGAGTCCCGGGCCAGCCGGGCCGCCGGTCCCGAGCTGGACCTTAGGGGACAGAACGCCGACGAGGGCATTATGGAGCTGGACCAGTTTATCGACAACGCGGTGCTTTCCGGCATCCCGTCGGTCACCATCATCCATGGCAAGGGCACCGGCGTACTGCGGGAGGCGGTACGTCAGCATCTGCGGCGGCACCGCTCTATTAAAACCTTCCGCCCCGGTGTCTACGGCGAAGGGGAAGACGGCGTGACCATCGCCGAGCTGAAGTAGTCGATTGCGGCGGGATTAAAAATCGATTTTAACAAAAATACTGTGCAGGATGCGCCTCGTATGGATACGGGGCGCACTTTTTTGGTTATATGCGAACCCATATACGGCGACCGTAATGGGGCCGTAGGCTTATGTAAAGAATACAGTGGGGATGTTTTACACATTTTCCACCGAGTTTTCAACAGCTTTCAACGAGCAAAGTGGGGAAAGGGCTTGTCAGGCCGATTTGCATTGGGGAAAAAACTGTGGAATCCAGGCAGGTTTTAAACATAGGAAAAATATCTATCTGCAATAGAGGAATATGCAGGCGAAAAAATGAATACGGAATCATGTAAAGAACTGCTTTTTTGTAACCTGTCTATACAGATATAGACCATTTTTATCCGGTTTATCCAAGCAAGGACGCAAAAAATTTTTGAATTTGTAACATCGTATAATAGATTTGCAGGAAATTTATGATTACATATAGTATATTTTGCTTGAAGAATGCAAGTGGAAAGAATCGTTATGTAAACGCTGAAACAAGGGAGTTTTACACATTTTCCACCGAGTTATCCACGGTTTTCAACTGGGAAAAGGAAAGAATTCACTGTGGACAGGCTTTTAGGTGTGGATAACCCGGTGGAAAGAGTGGATACGTAGGGTATAGATAAACTGGGATAAGTTTATTATGTAAAGGGCATAAGGAGAAAATATTATACATATGGTTAAAATGCTTCTGCATACAGAGCAGAATAGAAAAAGTCTGAAGAGCGTTGACAGCCGCTTTCAATAAAAAAGCCCGGAACAAAACTGTTCCAGGTTCGGATGCGGCCGTATGCGTTTGTTGGACGGCGTTCATGCGGCTGTATTTCTCCGTAAAGACCCCTCGAAGGCAACCGCGCCGCCAGCTGGGATGGTATAGCCGGTTCTGATACTGGTTGCGCGGTATCAGATGGACACGGTTGCCGTCGTGGGCCCATGGAGGGACCCTCCGTCGGTTCGGCGCTGGGAAATGCCGAAAGGCAGAAGCCCAGCTGCAAATAGAAACGGAGGAGGCGTCTTCAGAATCAAACGAAGCGTCAAAAGAAGGTCAGGGAGCAGAAAAAGGCGTCTTTTGTCCGCCAAGGGAAACAAAAAAACCGCCTCAAACGCCTGTTTCAGGTCGGTTACACTAACTGCTCCGGATACCGCAAGTGTCCAAATACACAGTATCCTTCCTCGCATCCTTTATAAAACTTACTTTTATTATAGGAGGCGGCCTGCGCTTTGTCAAGCGGTTGATTTCTAGATGCTTCCATATTTGTAAATGCTGTGCAGACCTGTATTTTCTGGTTTCCTTCTCTTGCATTGAAAGGGTTCAGGTGCTATACTATAAAAACAGTTATACCAATACGCGAGGTTTGGCCTTCATGGAGGAAAACTGTCGTTTTTTATCTGCGAAGGCTAGAGGAGGGGAAGACTTTGGAAGGGCTTGTGCGGCCGCCGGCCCGCATTACGATTGTGTGCGGTTATTATGGCAGCGGCAAAACGACCTTGTCCCTCAACCTGGCCCGTATGCTGGCCCCTGCGCCGGACGGAGTCCCTCTGGCCCTTATCGATCTGGACGTGGTCAACCCCTACTTCCGCTCCTCGGATTACCGTAAGGAGCTGGAGCCTCAGGGGATTCGGCTGATCGCTCCCAACTTTGCCGGCACCATGCTGGACCTGCCCTCTCTGGACCCGTCCATTACCGGCGCGCTGGAGAATCCGGCCGGCCGGGTGCTAATCGACGCCGGGGGAGACGACGCGGGCGCCACCGCCTTAGGCTGCTTTGCCGGGATCATCGGGCGGCAGGACTATGAACTATTATATGTAATCAATCGGAGCCGTCCCTTTGTGTCCGACCCATCGGACGCGGCGGCGGTGCTGCGGCAGATCGAAAAGGTCAGCCGGCTGAAGGCCGCCGGCCTTGTCAACAACACCCATTGGGGCCAGGGGACGACGGCTGCGCTGGTGCGGGAAAGTTTGCCCTTTGCGGCCGAGGTATCCCAATTAACCGGCCTGCCGGTGCGCTATACCACTGTCGCAGAAGCTTTGGCGGACCAGCTTGCCGGCCTGCGGGGCAATCCTGCTGTGGGGGAACTGCTGCCTGTCGGTCTGCCGGTGCAAACGCCCTGGCAGAAGGGATAGTTATTTCTGCGGCTTATCTAGGCGAATGGCCGAAGGCCATTCGTCGCTTCCCGCGAAGGGAC
>JAAVYX010000105.1 GCA_022791355.1 Clostridiales bacterium
CGGGCCAGCACCTTACAGGCCTCCATCACGTCCTGGATGGTGACCTTCCCATCCTTATTCAGATCGCCGGGCAGGACGCCTTCGTCGGGGATCAGACCGTGGATGGCGTCTAACAGTTCGGTCCAGGCGGCGGTCACCTCGTCTTCAGAGGCGTCGACCCGGTTATAAACCTGCCGGGCCTTGAGATAGGCCAGATCAAAGGTCCGCCGGGCGCGCTCGGACGCGCCCGCGTAATCCCCGCTTTCCTGGACCGCCTCGGCCTCCCGCAGGACGATTTCCAAAGCCTTTTTGCCGTTTTCGGCGGTGGAGGCCACCTTGGTCACGGTAAGGGTATAGGTCTTGCCGCCGACCCCCAGGGTCAACTTCTGCCCGTCCCTTACGGCGATAGCCGCCGATTCTTGTCCCGACTGCACGGATTTACCCTCTATCGTAACCGCCGACCCGTCCGCGGTCAGGGGGGTAAAGGTCAGGGAAGCGGTATCGCCGGGAATCTTTGCCGTATAATCGCCGGTATCCACATGGAAGACGGGATCCAGCGCGCCGCCCTTTACGCCCAGGGTCAAAAGCGCCTTTTGGGGTTCGTTCTTTGCGGGCGGGCGATAGACCTCGATTTCACTGAGCTGTAAACGGTAGCTATTGCCGTCCGAACCCTTTTCCCGCAGACTCTCGGCGTTCAGCCGGACATACCGGGCCTTTCGGGTCTCAAAACCAAAGGAGATGGGACCGTATACCGGCAGGGAATAATCGGTTTCCTCGGCGACCACGGTCCAGTCCTTCCCGTCGGGCGAGACCTCCACCGTGAAGTCCACTGGGAAGCCGTAGCCCAGCCATTGACCGTTTTGCAGACTGCTGGCCGGATAGAAAACCGCCTGATTGATATCGGCCGCCTCGCCCAGGTCAACTTGTATCCATTCGCTGTGATTCTTATCCGGCGTACCCGCGCTAGAGTAGCCCACATACTCGCCGGCCTGCCGGCCCTCGTTTTTCCGGTTTCCGTCGGTGACGTATTTGACGCCCCAGCCCCAGTAGTCGTCCTCGTGGGTAGAGGAGGCCTTGGCCGTTTTGCCCAAGGCCAGATTCTCATAAACGGCGTTATCCAGCGCCTTGTCCATTTTTTCCAGCTGCTCGTGGGCTGCGGCCAGCTGCGCGTCGCCCGCCGACGTGTCGGCGGCCAACAGCCGGGCGGTTTCCAAGGCGGACCGGTAGGCAAGCCAGGCCTCGGGCTGATAAAAGCCCTCCTGCCTCAGGGTCTGGCTGGCTTCCACAGCCGCCCGCAGCGCCTGTCGGGCCTGGCTGCCCACGATCCATTCCAAAACCGCCATCAGGGAATCCCGGGCGGCATTTACCTGCTTCTGGGACGCCTGCTTGTCGGCCAGAACCTTGCGGGCCTCGGTCAGAGCGTCGTTCAGAACCGGGATATTCTCGGCCTCGTATTTTTCCGCGTCGGCAACGGCCGCTTCCAGGGAGAGGATATAAAGCTCGTTTAAATCCGTGCCGGTCACAAAGGTATATGCGCCCGAGCCGATGGTGACGGCCACCTGTCCGTCCTCCAGCGCCACCCTTTCCACGCCAGGGAAACCGGCGGAGAGGGCCTGCCCGTCCAGGGTCACGCTCTCCTTACGGGCGGTGGGCAGCAGCACCTTGGCCGTTGCCCCAAAGGGTACGGTGACGGTCAGATCGGCCCCGCCGTCCTCCCGCAGCTCCCAGGCCGACCCGGCACCGCCTCTGGGGGTCTGGATGCGGGCGCTGACCCGGTCCAAATCGCCGATCATGTAGGGCTGAACGGTAAAGCTCTTATAGCCGTCCTCGATCTCCTTGATACCGGCCAGATGAGAATAGAACCACTCGTCGTAGGTGCCTAAGAAGTAGTGGTCCAAGGAACGGGTGGTGGATTCCCACATCTCCCAGGTGCCCTTGGCGTTGTTCTCCACCCAGAAGCCCCAACTGGGATAGGTGTCCTGGGTGGCGATACGGTAGGCGACGTCGGCGTGGCCGTAGTCGCAGAGGACGGGGAGAATATACCGGGTGCCCACGCAGCCGGTATCCAGATGGTAGTCCTTCTCGACGATATCCTTTACCAGACTGTTTACCACACTGTCCACATATTCGCCAGGCACCAGGCCGAAGGCCAGGGGTACGAGCTGGGAGGTCTGCCGGTACTGGGTGCGGGAGCCGATTTGGGTCCAGGTCGTGGTCTGGTAATAGCCCTTATCCTTTAGGTAAAACTTCTCATTGAAGGCCTTATAGATGTTTTCCATGGCGGCCCGGTACTCTTGGGCGTCGTTATGCCTGCGCAGGCCGTCGGCAAAGGAGGCCATGGCCTCCAGCATACCGTAGACGTATGCGGTGCCGGCGATGCCCGAGCCCTCGGACACGTTTTCGTTATACTGCGCGTTGGGGTCGGAGCCGCCTACCGGGGCCACCCAGTCGGCCAGCTGGCCGTCCTGCCAGACCCAGCCGTTCTTTTTGATTTCGTCTATGTCCTTGAGGGCGTACCGGCGCATCACGCCGTACTGCTCCTCTGTATAGCTGCCGGCGCCGAAATAGGCGGCCAGGTCTCGCACGCCGTAGACAAACAGGGTGTTCCATACGGGGGTGTTGTCGATCCACCAGTCGGCGGTGGGGACGGCCACCGGCACGGTGCCGTAATGCTCGAACCCGTCCTCCATGACCTCGATGAAGCCGGGCAGGCAGCCGGGCATATCGAAGTTATACATCAGGGAGCCCAAAGAGACGTTGGCGTCCCCCGTCCAGCCCATCTTTTCCAGCAGGGGGTCGCAGTGCTCGCCCTGGAAATTGTCGGCCATGGCGGTGACCATCATTTTGTGCAGGCGGTTGAAAAGGGGATTGGAGCTGTCGAATTCCGAGATGATATCCACGTCGTTGGACACCCGGTAAATGATCACGTCGCCGGCCGTCAGCTGGCCGTCGTAGCCGTCGATCTGGATATACGCAAAGCCCTTGTAGCTGAATTTGGGCTCGTAGGTCTCGTTTTCCCGGCCGGCCGAGGTGTAGACGTCCTGCTGGAGATAGGCGTGGGGCCACCAGTTGCCGATTTCCCCGTCCCCGCCGCCGTACAGCTTGACCGAGCCGTCGGCATTCAGCTTTTGGCCGTAGGTGATATGGATTTTGTCCCCGGACTGCTGGTTGATATGCATAAGCCTGATCCAGCCGGAGGCCATTTCGGGGCACTGGACCCGCCAGGATCCTTCGCCCAGCTTTACAATGGTCTCGGGCGCAAAGGAGGCCACCCGTTTGACCGGTTTTTTCATCTGGGCCCGCAGCTCACCCAAGGGCTTATCGACGATTTGAGCCGCTTTCCAGCCGCTCTCGTCAAAACCGGGCTGGGACCAGCCGGGCATTTCCAGCCGGGCGTCGTACACGTCGCCGTAGTACATGCTGTTGGCCGTGATGGGACCCTCCTGGGTCAGCTTCCAGCTTTCATCCGACAAAACGGTTTGGGCGGAGCCGTCGGCATAACGGATTTCCAGCCGGAAAAGCAGCTTGGGGTTGTCCCGCCACTTGGCCGCCGGCCAGTTCCACACCCCGCCGATTTCGTTATAATAGCTGTTGCCCAGCTCCACGCCTATGGCGTTATTCCCCTTTTGCAGCAGCCCGGTCACGTCGAAGGTTCGGTAGAGCACCGTCTCGTCGTACTGGGTGGTGTAGGGGTTGAGCAGGCTGTCGTCGGGGCTTTGGCCGTTGAGCTGCAAATCAAAGAAGCCCAGTCCGCAGATGTAGGCGAAGGCCTCCTTGATATCGCCCTTTGCCTGAAACTCCTTGCGCAGCATGACCGCCGCCCGGGAGTTCCCCCCCTCCAGGGACACGCCCTCCCCCCAGGGGGATTCCCCGAAGGACACCTGCCGGTCGGGAGCCTGCCAGCCGCTGTCGTCGAAGGAGAGGCCGGTCCAGCCGGCCGCCTCGGCCGTACCCACCTTCCAGGTGCCGTCCGACAGGATGGTATCCTTGCTGCCGTCGGTATAGGTCACCTGAATCTTGGCCGCCATACCGGCGTAGCCGGCGGCGGTATTAGTGGCCTTTATGGCCACGACGTTCTCCCGTTTCGCGTCGTCCGTAAGGTCGCAGGCGCCGCCGGTGGACCAGGTGGAGGTGGAGCTTATCTCCTTTCCGTTAAAGTAGAGGGTGGCCTTATCGTCGGCCGTAAAGCCTATGTATAGGCTTTGGACCTGCTTGTCTGCGGCCAGGGAAAAGCCCTTGCGGAAATACTGGTCGCCGGCCGGAACCCCGGCAAAGCCGGCCGAACCGGCCTTCCAGATCCACTTGGTTCCGGTGAGGTCCAGCTCAACCGTCTTCTTGGGTATGCCGATCCACTTGCCTTCCCATTCCTTTGCATCAAGTACGCCGGTGGAGAACCGGGCGACGGGACTAACGGCCGACCCGCCGGCCCCGTCCCAAACCGTGACCCGCCAGTAATAGGCGGTACGGCCGGCAAGGGCCTTACCCTCATAGGGCAGGTCCAGGGTCTCCTCCGAGGCCTTTTTGCCCGAATCCCACACGTCTCCCTTCCCCTGTTCGGCCAGCGCCCGGCTGGTGGACAGGACGATCTGATAGGCCGTCTGCTTTTCTCCCTTGCCCGTACCCCGCACCGTCCAGCTGAAGGCGGGGGTACGGTCGATTCCCAGGGGCTCGGCGAGGGCGCAGACCTTGAGACCGTCGACGGTCGGCTTGGAGACGGCCGCCGCCCCGCCCATGGAAAGCGCCCCCATGGGGGCCAGCAACAGGGCCGATAAAAAGGCGCTGAAAATGCGCTTAAATGGAGGCTTCATATGTATTGACTCCTTTTCTCATTGTGGGCAGACATGTCAAAACAGTACCCGTCCGCCCCATATTTTCAGTATACAGAAAGGAGTCCCCAAATACACGGGGGCTTTCAAAGGGATTTAGGGGGTGATGCAACGCTGTGGTTTTTCCGATAGTCGCCGGGGGTGCCTCCCCTGTACCCGCCGGAAAACCTGATAAAAAAATTTCAGGTCGCCGTACCCCACCCTGGCGGCGATATCGCTCACCGAAAGGCGGGTGTTCACCAGTAAATCGCAGGCCGTATGCACCCGAACGTTCTGCTGCATACGGATCATGGTCATGCCGGTGATCTCCTTGAAAATCTTACGGAAGTAATTAACGCTTAAAAAGGCCCGGTCGGCCAGCTTCCCGCAGGGGATTTCCTCATCGAAATGCTGGCGGATATAGCTGGCCGCCTCCTGCACCACCAGCCGGTTGTAAACCGACGGATTCTGCCGCTGGGCCTCGTCCTTTTTATACAGCCGGAAGATGTAGATCATCAGCTTCATCAAATTGGCCTTAAGCATCTGCTCATACCCGTTTTCCCGGGACTCGTACTCCCGCCGTATCTCGTAGAACAAGGACCGGATCTCAGCGGCAGACGCGCCGGTAAGCCTGATATAGCCCTTGGGATCGTCGTCGGCCGAAAGGGAGTAGAACAGATAGTGATAGGCCACGTCAACAAAGTCCTTGCAGTCCTTGAAGGAAGGGTCCAGAGTCGGGGGCTGAAACAGGCAGTTGTAGACCCGCAGGGGCCGGTCCCCGTCGGCGATGAAGGCGTGCACGATATGGGGGTCGAAAAGGAACAGGTCGCCCTCGGAAATCCGTTCCTCCCGGCCGTTCAGAATGTGGACGCCGCTGCCCGCGTCAATATAGGCCGCCTCGATAAAGTCGTCGTGGGAGTGGGCGGGATGACGGCCCTGTATCTCGTCTACCAGAATGCGTATCTCCTCCCCCGCCCGCACATAGGCGGAAAAGCGCAGACGCTCATGCTGCACGATGTTTTGTCCCTCCTTGCGTCTTGAATGTCCTTATAGCCCGTTTAAAATATCGTTTAGATAGCCTTTGGCGCGGCGTATATGCAAAAGCTGCTGTTGGCCGCTGATTTCACGCTCAATGGTCACATAGGAATCATACCCCAGACCGCGCAGTTCCTCGCCTGACAATCCGTCTTACCCTGCCCAGTGGCAGCCTCCCGGCCTTAAGCCTGTTCCCAAAGCTAAACGTGCGGATTTTCAGCAAATTTTAGCCGAATACAAGGCAAAAATTTGCTGGATAGACGCGCATTGGGGCGTAAGCGTACAGGTCTTATGTCATGACCGTATAAGGGTAGAATCCATCCTTCGTGTGCAAATTTTTTATATTTGGTCGAATACGCCCAGTTCGTCCATAGGATTTTCTTTTCCGTAAAAAATCGGGCTGGCGGTATGGCGCAATTGACCTGATTTATAGTGTAACATATATTTAAACATAGAAAAATATTTTTTTGCTCCGAGCCTTTCATAAAGGCGGTTGGATAAGCTTATGGGATGTGGTATAATGTCCGCAAAGCGGATATTATACCCGAAGGATGGCCCCGCGCCTATGCGCTCTGCTAGGCAAGGAAAAGGACGTCGCGCTTCGCGATCAGGTACGAGAGGGTCCATGCAAGAAGCCCCGGCGCAAAGCCTCTATCTTAGCCAAAAAGAAAAGGAAACCTCCCTCCCAACTAAACAAAATAAGGTAATCAACCACAAAATATCCTATTAGCAAAAAGCAATAAATTGCACGATATAAAGAAGGATGATGGAAATGGATTTAAAACGCATCGAGGCCGCGGTAAGAGAAATCCTGCTGGCCGTGGGCGAGGACCCCGACCGGCCGGGCATCGTCGAAACCCCCCGGCGGGTAGCTGAAATGTATACCGAGGTTCTGGGCGGCCTGGACGCAGACCCCGCCCAACACATTAAAATCTTTGACGAGGCCGGGTCGGATGAAATGGTCACCGTGCGGGACATCCCGCTCTATTCCATGTGCGAGCATCATCTGCTCCCCTTTATCGGGGTGGCCCACATCGCCTACATTCCAAACGGCGGAAGGGTCATCGGCCTTTCCAAGCTGGCCCGGATCGTGGACTGCTTCGCCCGCCGCCCCCAGCTTCAGGAACGCCTGACCGCCCAAATCGCAGACTTTTTGTACGAACAGCTCCAGCCCCAGGGGGTGGCCGTCATCATAGAGGCCGAGCATCTGTGCATGACCATGCGGGGGGCCAGGGCCGCCGGCGCGCGAACCCAGACCTCGGCCATGCGGGGTCGTATGCGGGCCGACGCCAGAAGCCGGGGCGAGGTCATGTCCCTGCTGACCGGCAAGTAGAAAGGAGGAGCCGCCATGGAGGCTGTTTGGAAAATCCGGGATACGCACCTGCCTCTGGGAAAACGGACCTACGTCATGGGCGTCCTCAACATAACCCCCGACTCTTTTTCAGACGGGGGCCGCTATCTGGACCCGGAAAAGGCCCTGGAACAGGCCCTGCGCCTGAGGGAAGCCGGGGCGGACATTCTGGACGTGGGGGGCCAGTCCACCCGGCCGGGACATGTCCCAGTCTCCCCTGAGGAGGAGTGGAGCCGGCTTGCGCCGGTCCTCCCCCGTCTGCTGGACGAGGCGGCGTTACCCCTGTCCGTGGACACCTATTACCCTGACGTAGCCCGCCGCTGCCTGGAGGCGGGGGCGCGGATCATCAACGACGTAGGCGGCCAGGTGGACGCGGAAATGGCCCGACTGGTTGCCGGCGCGGGAGCGGGCTGGGTTCTCATGCACAGCGCCCAGCTGGACGAATCCGCCGACGCGCCGGCCGCCGTGCGGGCCTGGCTGGAGGCGGCCGTGGGACGGGCCTTGAAGCTGGGTGTAGAGGCGGCGCAGATCTGTCTCGACCCCGGTATCGGCTTCGGCAAAACTTTGGAACAGAACTACCAGCTCATCCACCGCACGGCCGAGGTGAAGCTGCCGGGTTACGCCTACCTGCTGGGGGCCTCCCGCAAGCGGTGTATCGGCGCGCCGGCCGGCAATCCCCCCTTCGACCAGCGGGACAGCGGTACGGCGGCCGCCCATACCGTCGGCATACTGGGCGGGGCCGATATCATTCGCGCCCACGACGGCTTCGGAGCCGTACAGGCCGCCCGTGTAGCCGACGCCATTGCGCGGGAGGGCCTATAAAGGAACAGAGGTGATCCGGATGCAGAAAATTTACATAAAGGGCCTGGAGATTTTCGCCTTTCACGGCGTCAACCCCGAGGAAAAGGCGGACGGGCAGAAGTTTATTCTGGATATTACCCTGTACGCCGACCTGACCGCCGCCTGCGCTTCCGACGAGCTGCGGGATACGGTCAACTACGCTGCCGTACGCAAAACGGTGCAGCGGGTTATGACCGGGGATACCTATGATCTCATCGAGCGCGCCGCCTCCCTGGCGGCCGACGCCGTGCTGGCCGAATTTGAAAGGGTCGAGCAGGTAAAAATCCTGCTCAAAAAGCCCGACGCGCCCATGAACGCCGTCTTTGACTATGTGGCCATAGAGATTACAAAAAACCGGTCGAACAATTCTCCCGCCCCTGCAAGCGGTCCGCCCTCTGTCGAGGACGGGCATGTGGCCATAGAGATTACAAAAAACCGGTCGAACAGCTCTCCCGCCCCTGCAAGCGGTCGGTCCTCTGTCGAGGACGAACAGGAACAAGAAACTGTGCAAACATCCCCAGAGGCGGACGGCGGCGCCGCAGAGAAGGCTGAACCGGCGGCCGGTGCGGAATCCGATTCGGTTCTTGCAAAGGGCAAAAATCTTCTGCGCAAGCTGAAGGGGCCGGACTATCGTCAGGCTTATATCGCCTTGGGCTCCAATATGGGGGATAAAAGCGAGAACCTGAACCGGGCGGTTTGGGCCTTGGCCTCCATACCGGGCGTTAAGGTCAGCGCCCTTTCCAAGGTATACGAGACCAAGCCGGTGGGCTTTGCCCGTCAGGAAAACTTTTATAACGCCGTCATCCGGGTGGAAACCACCCTGTCTCCCCGCGCTCTGTTGGGGGCCTGTCTGGGCGTCGAGGCCGGCATGGGCCGCATACGGGGCCGGAAAAACGGTCCCCGGGTCATCGATTTGGACCTGCTGCTCTATGAGGGGAAGGTCTGCCGGTCGGAAGAGCTGACCCTGCCCCATCCCCGTATGGAGGAGCGGGCTTTCGTCCTCTCGCCCCTCTGCGATATTTTGCAGGACCCCTACTATCTGGGCTGCTTAAAACGCGTGGGGCGCGACGGCGTCAAGACCTCCGGGGCCTCTTTGATTAAACCGTAAGGATTGTGATCTGTTTATTTCGCAGACTCTTTTCCTTTTTTAGATGAGACGGATGCTTCGCGTCAAGTATCCACATATGGAAACTTGTCGCAAAATCTGATGTTCAACCAAACAACAGAAAAAATCTGCCGCGCAACGCCATACCGTCTGCTTTTTTTGGGGGCAAATACGCACAGTGGCCGCCAAAGCGTTCTCGGATGTAGGCGGGCGAACGCTAGCCGTCCTATGGGCGGCTCTGTGGAGCGGCCTTCAGTAGCCCTCCTTTAGGACGGCCGTCCGGTAGCCGCCCGGCAAAGCGGCCCGCGCACAGAGCTTCGCTCCGCTGCCTTTCCCACGGCTACCAAGGCAACGCAGCGTGCGTGGGCTTCCCCCATGACACCCTATTTGCCCTTTGCAGGTAGTTGGTAGCCTATCGAGATAAAACATCAACCGAAAAATATCCCCTAACCCACAAAAAAGGACCGGCGCGCAGCCGGTCCTTTTTTTATAAAAACTAATCCTTCATCAAAGTAACCATAACGGCCTTCTGGGCGTGCAGCCGGTTCTCGGCCTCCTCAAAAATCTCATCGGCGTGGGCCTCAAAGACCTGGGCCGTGATCTCCTCCCCCCGGTGGGCGGGCAGGCAGTGCAGCACCATCGCGTCGGGCTTGGCCTGGGCCATCAGCTCGTCGTTAATCTGATAACCGGCAAAGGCCTTTTTCCTGGCCTCCCGCTCGCTTTCCTGCCCCATGGAGGCCCAAACGTCGGTAATCACAACGTCGGCGTCCTTTGCCGCCTGAGCGGGGGTGCGGTAGAGCTGGAACCGGTCGCCGCAGCCGGCGGCGAACTCTAAAACCTCGGCGGCGGGGTCATACCCCTCGGGGCAGGACACCGCAACCTCCATCCCCACCTTCAGACAGCCTACGATCAGGGAATTCATCATGTTGTTGCCGTCCCCGATGTAGCACATCTTCAGTCCGTCCAACCGGCCCTTGCGCTCCCGGATGGTCAAAAGGTCGGCTAAAATCTGACAGGGATGGCAGAAGTCGGTAAGTCCGTTGATGACCGGGATGCTGCCAACGGCGGCCAGGGTCTCCACCTCGTCCTGCTCAAAGGTGCGGATCATGATGCCGTCCAGATACCGGGACAGAACCCGGGCCGTGTCCTCCACCGGCTCTCCCCGTCCGATCTGCATGTCGTTGGAGGAGAGGAAAAGAGCCTGCCCTCCCAGCTGATACATGCCCACCTCAAAGGATACCCGGGTACGGGTGGAGGCCTTCTGGAAGATCATACCCAGGGATTTGCCGGCCAAATGGGGATGGGGAATGCCGTGGGCCAGCTCGTACTTGAGCTGGTCAGCCAGATTGAGCAGCTCTACGATTTCCTCGCCGGAAAGATCCAGCATTTTCAAAAGATGCTTCATAATCGAAAATCCTTTCTCCCGCTGCCGTGCGGGGGGAATTTTTTCTGTTTACAGGCTTTCCAGAACCTTTCGCAGCCCGGCAAGCCCCCGGTCCATCTCCTGACGGGTGATGGTCAAAGGGGGCAGCAGCCGCAGAACCTCCTTGGCCGTGAGGATAATCAGCCCCTGTTCCAGACAGGCCTCCGCGGCCTGCCGGGCGGTTCCTTTGGCCAACTCCACCCCCAGCATCATACCCAGTCCCCGAACGGCGGCGACGTGGGGCATGGCCTCGATAGCCGACCGAAGGTAGGCGCCCTTTTCCTTCACCGACTCCATAAAGCCGGGGGCGGTCACCCGGTCCAGCACATACTGGGCGGCGGCGCAGGCGATGGGGTTGCCCCCGTAGGTGGTGCCGTGGGTGCCGGCGGTCATGACCCCGCCTAAACGCTCGGCGCATAAGCAGGCCCCGATGGGCAGACCCCCGCCCAGGCCCTTGGCCGAGGTGACGATGTCGGGCAGGATACCGTACTGCTGGTAGGCATAAAAGCTGCCGACGCGACCTACTCCGGTCTGCACCTCGTCTACAATCAGGAGAATATCCTTCTCCTCACAAAACCGCCGCAGGGCCTTTACATACTCTTGCTCCAGGGGCCGGACCCCCCCTTCTCCCTGCACCAGCTCGATCATGACGGCGCAGACCGAACCGTCGGCTTTTGCCGTCAGAGCGTCCAAATTCCCGGCGGGAACATAGTCGAACCCTTCGGTGAAGGGGAAGAAAAAGTTATGGAAAACCTCCTGACCGGTGGCGGCCAGGGTGGTGACGGTGCGGCCGTGGAAGGAGTTTTGCAGGGTGAGAATGGTATCCCGGCCCTTCCCGTAGGTATCAAAGGAATATTTGCGAGCCAGCTTGATGGCGCACTCGTTGGCCTCGGCCCCAGAGTTGCAGAGAAAGACCCTGCCCATGCCCGAAAGCTGGCAGAGCCGCCGGGCCAGAGCCGCCTGTCCTTCCGAATAGTAGAGGTTGGAGGCGTGCTGGAGCCTTGCCGCCTGGGCGGATACCGCCGCGGCCCAGCCCGGGTCGGCATAGCCCAGGGAGTTGACCCCTATGCCCGAGCCGAAATCCACATATTCCTTGCCCTCGCCGTCCAGGACCGTCGCTCCGTGTCCCTCCTCCAGGGCCACGGGGAACCGGCCGTAGGTAGGCATCAGATACCGGCCGTCCTGTTCTCGTATGGTTTGCAGATCCATTTATAACACTTCCTCTTGTGTCTTGGATGGTTTGGAGACTGATTGCTTTATCTTTATTAGCAGGGGTAGAGATTTCGCGCCAGATTTCCCTGTATGGATACTTCATAATCGTATCTGGCAGCGTCTGACGTTCCGGCGCAGGCATAGCCTACGCCTCTAGAGCCTTTCTTTTGTTAAGCGGCAAAAGAACGCGCACGGGGTCTTGCCCCCGTGGCCCCGTCACAAACGGAACCTGCGAGGCGTGCAACCAGTAGCGCCTCTCGGGAAACAGAGAAGCCCGAAAGTCGTTCCAACTTTCGGTCGGGCGCTTGACAGTCTTTCAGAAGCCCGGCGGGATATAACCAACTTTTCTTCGCGTGAAGAAAAGTTGGCCGCGCCTCCGGCCAGGTAATAGAGGAAACCCGGCGCGAAACCTCCCGCTAATCAAAAAAGTAAATCAGCCTATCAATAATAAGCAAAATAAAAACGAAAATCCATCCTAAATAAACATAGTGCCATACCCCTCGTTAGTAAGCATTTCCATTAAAATGGCATGGGGCGTGCGGCCGTCGATGATGTTGGTTTGGCTCACCCCCCGGCGGACGGCCTCCACGCAGCAATCGATCTTGGGGATCATACCGCCCGAAATGATACCGCTGCTTTTCAGCCGGGGCACTTCGCTGACCTGTACCTGAGGAATGAGGGTGCTTTCATCGTCCTTATCCCGCAGTAAACCGGGGATATCGGTCATGAGCAAAAACTTGTCGGCCCCCAGCTCGGCCGCGATGCGGGCCGCCGCCGTATCCGCGTTGATGTTGTACACCGTGCTGCCCTCCCCGGCGGCGATAGTGGCCACAACCGGAATGTAGCCGGCGCCGATGGCGTCCCGGATCACGGTGACGTCGGCCTGGGTCAGCTCGCCCACATAGCCCACGTCGGCCGCGGTATACCGCTCGGCCTTGAGCATGCCGCCGTCCAGTCCGCTGAGGCCCAGCGCCCGGCCGCCGTGGTTTTCCAGCAGCTGGACCAAGTCCTTATTGACCTTGCCGGCCAGAACCATTTGTACGATATCCACCGTTTCCTCGTCGGTATACCGCAGACCGCCCACAAACCGGCTCTCCTTGCCGATTCTTTTCAGCATGTCGCTGATCTCGGGGCCGCCCCCATGAACCAGCACCACCTGTACCCCCACCTGGGAGAGCAGGACCAGATCGGTCATGACCGCGTCCTTGAGTTCCTCGTTGATCATGGCGTTGCCGCCGTATTTGATAACCACCGTCCGTCCGGCATACTTCTGAATGTAAGGCAGGGCCTGCACCAGAACCTCTCCCCGGGAGCTGTGGGCTGCGTCCATGAAAATCCCTCTTTTCTGAAATATATTGAAGGCGCTTAAAACGCCGCAAACGCGGATGTTCAGCCGGCCGGCCGCTTCCTCGACAAACAAACGGCAGCCGTGCGCGGCATTACTTTAGCGGATTGCACGCTTGTCGTACCGTTTAGAAGAAACTGCACGCCGATTTTAAAACAGATCGCCGTCCCCGGTAAATTCGGGACGACGCTTTGGGCCATGCTGTTACAGCTTGGCCAACAAAGCCTGCATATCCGCCTCCGCAGCCTCCAGCCGGGACGGCTGGAGGGGATGCTTCTGCTGAAAACAGTCCATGAAAGGCCCCGGCCAAACCGTATTTCCCAATTGATCAAACAGATTGGCCAGCTCCTCGTAGCTGGCATAGTAGGCCGGCTCCTTTTTGAGCACGGAAAAATAATACCCGGCCGCCTGATCCAATTCTCCCATATCCCAATGGAAGCCGCCCAGGTCATGAAGCGCTTCCAGATTCCCCGGCTCTTCCTCAAGCGCCTTATGGTACAGCGCAAACCCTGCGTCGGGCTCCTGCAAAATACAGTAGGTCGCCGCCGCCTGGCAAAGAACGTGGGCCTTCTGATCGCAGTCTTTACACTGGTAGGCCTTCATAAACATGCTGCCTGCCAGCTCCATCTCCCGCAGCCGCCAGAACACCTCTCCGGCCGTACAATAGACCCTCCAATTCTCGTCGGCGTTCTGATTGCGCTCTATTCCTTCTATAATACAGGCGGCCGCAGCTTCAAAATCCCCTTGAGCGGTGTAAAAATGCACATCCGCCATAATGCCCGTCAGCGGCATAAAGGCCCGTTTTTTGATCTGCATGGGATGCTCGCTGTCTTGATTGAAAAAAATCAGGACAAAGTTGGGATAGGAAACGATTCCGTATTCGTTGTCTCCTCCCGCCACCCCCATAGGAGACTGGTCAGGGGAAAAGGCGAGCCCCTGGATGATTTCAATAGCCTGCGCTTTTGTCACGCCGCCTGATTCCTCGTAAAAAACCGGTTCTTCATTAGGACCTATTTCTTGCTGTGGGTTCTTGCTCATAAGGCGCCTCCAAACAAACGCATGATTTTTTGTACAATCTCTGGACCCATACTGCGCAGCAGTCTCTTATAGCCGCCGCTTCGCAGCGGCTTGCCGGCCGCCCCTTTGCGCCGGCTTATTGGCCGCTGCTTCGCAGCGGCTAAGTCCGGTAATCCCCGTTGATTTTAACGTAGTCGTAGGTCAAATCGCAGCCCCAGGCTGTGGCCTCGGCCTGGCCGCTGTGCAGCTCCACGTCGATGCAGACCTCCTTTTCCAGCAGGATGGTCTTGGCGATATCCTCGTCAAAGGGAATCCCCGCCCCATCCTTACAGACCCGAACCGTACCCTTGACCGACCGGAAGGCAACGTCCACCTTGGCCACGTCCACCCGCGCGCCGGAATAGCCGATGGCGCAGAGCACCCGGCCCCAGTTGGCGTCGGCCCCGAATATGGCCGCCTTGGTAAGCGACGAGCATACGATGGACTTAGCTACCGTCCGGGCCGCCGCCTCGCTGGCCCCGCCGGTCACATGGCACTCGATGAGATGGGTAGCGCCCTCCCCGTCGGCCGCGACCTTGCGGGCCAGCTCCCGTAAAAGGCCGGTGAGGGCCTCGGTGAATAGGGCCAGCCCGGCGCTGTCCGGCTGCAATTCGGTATTGCCCGAAGCGCCCGACGCCAGGATGGACACCATGTCGTTGGTGGAGGTGTCCCCGTCTATGCTGACCATGTTGAAGGTCGCGTCCACCGCCGCCCGTAAGGCGGACTGGAGGGCCGCCGGGGAGACGGCCGCGTCGGTGGTGACAAAGCAGAGCATAGTGGCCATGTTGGGATGGATCATACCCGAGCCCTTGACCATGGCCCCCATATGGCAGATTTTCCCGTCCAGTTCAAACTGGACGGCCCCCTGCTTTTTAACCGTATCGGTGGTGAGGATGGCCTCGGCCGCGTCGTCCCCCCCGCCGGCCGAAAGGGCGGCCTTTAAAGCCTCCTTGGCCGAAGCGATGGGCTCGATGGGCAGGATTTGTCCGATAACCCCGGTAGAGGCCACGATAACGTCGGCAGGGTCGATGTCCAGGACCTCCGCCGCAATCCCGCACATCATACGGGCCTTTTCGGCCCCGTCGGCGTTGCAGGTATTGGCGTTGCCCGAGTTGCAGATGACCGCCCGGGCCAGGCCGTTTTGCAGGTTGTCCTTGGTCACGCCCAAGGGCGCGCCCTTGACCAGATTTCTCGTATAAACGGCGGCGGCGGCGCATTCCCGGTCGGCGGCGATGAGGGCCAAGTCCCGTTTATCCTTATTTTTCCGGATGCCGCAGTGCACCCCGGCGGCTTTGAAGCCCCGGGGGGTGCAGACGCCGCCCTCCATATAGGTGATTGGCATAGTTTTCAGCTCCTAACGCTACAGCATGATTTTGTTTATTTTACAGCTGATTGCTTTGTCTTTTTTATTTCGCTTGGATAGCGGTTTCGCATCTGATTTTTTCTTTTGTTTTTTTATGAGTGAGAGGGAGGTTTCGCGCCAGGTATCCTTATCGGAATGCTCCATTACCAGATCTAATAGCGCGACCCATTCTTTTTTAAAGCGAAAAAAGA
>JAAVYX010000015.1 GCA_022791355.1 Clostridiales bacterium
CCATGCTCACCCAGATTCTGGTCATGGCAGACTATGATCCCACCGCCGTTATCGGCGGTCGTCTTCCGCTGATCGAGAGCAATGGTCTGGCGGGAAAATCCGACTATATGGTCTGCGAGGCCTGCGAGTTTGTGGACACCTTTTTGAAGCTGTCTCCCGATATCGCCGTGCTGCTGAATATCGACAACGACCATTTGGATTACTTTAAAACCATGGAAAACCTGACCGATTCCTTCCGCAAATTTGTGGGAATGGCCGGAAAGGCCGTCATCGTCAATGGGGACGACCGCCGGGCCGTGGAGGCCGCGGACGGCGCGCCTGGCGAGGCCGTCACCTTCGGCCTTCAGCCGGGCAGCCGGTACCGCGCGGCCGGCATAACCCCTGGTCCTGTAGGAATGACCTTTGATTTGCTGGAAGGGGAGCGAAAGGTCGTAACGATCGAGCTGCAAATCCCGGGCCGGCATAACGTGTATAACGCCCTGGCCGCCGCCGCCGCCGCCTTTTACCTAGGCGTGTCCCCGGAGGACGTAGCCCGGGCCCTGGCCGCCTTTCACGGGGCGGGCCGGCGGTTTGAAATCCTGGGCCGGTTCGGCGGCGTAACCCTGGCCGACGACTACGCCCATCATCCCACCGAGCTCAAGGCCACCCTCACGGCCGCTAAGAATATGGATTGTAAACGGGTGGTCGCCATCTTCCAGCCCTTTACCTTTTCCCGCACCGCCCTGCTGCTGGACGATTTTGTGGACGCCCTTTCCCTTGCCGACAAGGTGATTCTCACCCCCATCATGGGCTCCAGGGAGGTCAACCGCTACGGCGTTTCCTCGGAGGATATCGCCGCCCGTCTGCCCGACTGCGTCGTCCTGGATACCTTCGACCAGGTGGCCGACCAGGCGGCCGCGCTGGCTAAGGCCGGGGACCTTCTGCTGACCATGGGCGGCGGGGATATCTATAAAGCCGCCTATCTCATCCGCGACCGTCTGGAGAAATAGCCGGCCGGCTTCGTACCTTTCGCCCTCCCTTTGCATATAATGGCCTTGAGAGCTTGGCGGTCTTTTATGAGGGGCCGCCGCGGGGAGGCGGAAAGTATGGGGCACTTCATTCATTTTGACATAACGGTTCCGTCGGACGGGCAGGCCAACGCCGCTATCCGGGCCGACCGGGACCGTCGGGGGATGATATCCGGCGTGGTGCTGGACGCGGCGGGTCTGTCGGTGTCCGGCGCGGCCGTACAGCTGTACGCCGGGGGCCAGGACCCCGCCGCCGGCCCGGAGGCGGCCTGTTTTACCGACGAGGAGGGCTGCTTTCTTTTCGGCCCAGTAGAGCCCGGCCGGCATTACCGGCTGCGGGTTTTTATTCAAACGACTGGGGAAGATCCGCCCGAGGCTTACTCGAAACAAAAACCCGCCGAGGAGCCGGATAGCCCCGAAATCTACAAAACCTTCAAGGATGTTTATAAACAGTAAAAGCAGCCGCTTATGCGGCTGCTTTTTTTATATCATAGATAAACCAGGCGCAGGGCGCGCGGTTAAGAGAAAGACTTATGCTGATGATGCATAAAGAATAGCTTAATCCGAATCTAACGGGGCGGGCGCCCGGAGGGCAGAGTCCTCTGCGCCGTCAAGGAAGGGGGGCTTACGGAAAATCTTCCATTTTTCTCTAAAACCCGTCGAAAAGAGATTTAGGAGAAATCCATAGGATTTCCATGACGCATTTGTGTATTCTTATCTTGGCGCAAAGAAAAGGAAGTCGCGCCGTGCGATACGGCAATCAAGCAATAAGAAAAGGATGCCTGACGCGAAACCTCGAACCCAGGCAAAAATATGCTTTTTTATTTGAAACCGTGCCACGAAGCGCATTGCCGGCAAGCCTTCAGAGAATAATTTTTCGATACCTCATAGAAGTTTACGCCGATCAATGGGATTTTGCACCACCGTCTCTCTGTCCCCCAGTTCCTCCTTATTTTGTGCCATAAATTCCGAACGGATATTCTTCACATACCATATATGGTATCTGTTTGAAAAAGCACATACAACTGGAAAAATTTTCTTGCTGGCGAATCGCGGACAACCCTTGCATTTGACATGGAAATCCCCTATAATAACCCTACGAGTGGTGGGAAGTGGTGAGTTAAACCATAAAAGTGGTGGATTGGGACGCAGAGGGGAGGGAAAGGCATGCTGTTCGGAGAATTTCGGCACAATATCGATAAAAAGGGCCGGGTATTTATTCCCGCCAAGCTGCGGGAGGGCCTGGGCGATCGTTTTGTGGTCTGTATGGGCTTCGACGGCAACCATTGCCTTTTCGTCTACTCGGCGGAGGAGTGGCAGAAGCTGGATGAGAAAATCCAGGCCATGCCTACTATGAAGTCCCGGAAAATCCGCCGTTTTATTTATTCCGGCGCGGTGGAGCTGGAGTGCGACGCCCAGGGCCGGGCCCTGATTCCCCAAAAGCTGCGGGAATACGCAAAGCTGGAGGGCGGCGCCGCCATTGTGGGCGTTTCCAACCATGTGGAGATTTGGAACCAGGAGCTCTGGGAAGAGGAGAACGCGGACAACACGCCCGAAAACATCGCTTCCCTCATGGAGGAGCTGGACTTTTAAAAGGAGGTCTTCCTCATGGAATTTTCCCACAAGCCGGTTCTCCTGGAGGAATCTCTGGAGGCGCTGGATATCCGGCCGGACGGGGTCTACGTGGACGGCACGGCCGGAGGCGCGGGGCATTCCTCCTGTATCGCAAAGAGACTTACGACCGGCCGTCTCATAGCCCTGGATCAGGACCCGGACGCGGTGGCCGTCGCGGCCAAACGGCTGGCGGTTTATCCTGCGGCCCAGGTGGAGCGGTGCAATTTCCGGGATATGGACAAGGCGCTGGACAGGCTGGGGATAGACCGGGTAGACGGCGTGCTGCTGGATATCGGAGTTTCTTCCTATCAGTTGGATAACGAGGAGCGGGGCTTCTCCTACCACGGCGACGCGCCGCTGGACATGCGCATGAGCCGGGAGGGGATCACTGCCGCCGACTTGGTGAATACCCTGACGGCCGAGGAGCTGGCCGGTATTTTTCGGGATTACGGCGAGGAAAAATTCGCCTGCCGTATCACAAAGGCCATCCTGCGGGAGCGGGAACGGGAGCCGGTGACCACCACCGGCCGGCTGGCCGATATTATACGGGAAGCGGTTCCGGCAGCCGCCCGGCGGGACGGACACCCCGCCCGCAAGTGCTTCCAGGCGCTGCGCATCGCCGTCAACCGGGAGCTGGACAGTCTCTCAGAAGGGCTGGACGCGGCCTTCGGCCGCCTGGCGGTCGGGGGTGTGCTGGCCGTCATCACCTTTCATTCCCTGGAGGATAGGATGGTAAAGCAGCGCTTCGCCGCCTTCTGCAAGGGCTGCCAGTGCCCGCCGGATTTTCCGGTCTGCGTCTGCGGCAAGACGCCTAAGGCCCAGCTTCGGCTGCGCAAGCCGGTATCGCCGTCGCCGGACGAGCTGGAGCAAAACCCCCGCAGCCGTAGCGCCAAGCTGCGGGCCGTGCGGAAAATACAAGATTAGTCAAAACATTCCGCGTTCCTGCGTCATCGGTTCCAAAGGGAAATACACGGATAAGCCGCCCTGTGAGAACCGTGTTTCGGTTCCTGTCAGCCTATGATGCGCGGAGCGTATAAAAGAAAAGGGGAGAAAGGTCTTGAACAATTTAAAATATACGCGTGACAGCATGGCCTACGACTTCCCCTTGTTCCAGCCCAAGGAGCGGGAGACGCCGGCGGCCGCGCCGAGGCGGAAAGAAAATGTTGTGAAGATGCCGGTACGGCAGGGAGCGATGAAGGAACAGCGGAAAAAGGCTACGGCCAAGGGTATGGCCGGTAAGCTTTCGGCCTTTCTCATGGCTGTTTTGGTGCTGGCCATGCTCTGCGGCTCCCTCTATCTGCGGGTGGAGATCACCGAAATAACCGACCGTATCGACAAGGCTGAAGCCGTGTTGGAGGAGCAGAAGAGCGAAGAGGTCCGTCTGCTCATGGAAATGGAGCGCAAGGTTTCCTATAAAAACATCGAGGAGGCCGCCCAGCAGCTGGGTATGCAGAAAAAGGAGCGCAGCCAGGTCAACTATATCCGTACCAATCCGGACAGTAAAGGAGAGTCCGCCGGTCAGAGCGGAGAGCTGTGGGCGCAAAATGATTAAAACGCAAGACTTTCTTGGATGCCGTTGTGGTCCCGGCTCTGCGGCAATGCTTTTGTTTTCCTTTTTTGGCTCCGCGCTCGTTCATAAAAGGAAAAACAAATTTTGCATCAGTTTAAAAAAGAAAAAGCGAATCTGCCTAGGTTCCCCTGTTCCAGCCAAAAAATAAAACAGTAAATAGCAAATCCTCCTATCAAATGAAAAAAGCATAGATTTTCGTTCGGGCCATAGATCCCTTCATAAAAATACAAAAATTTACCCAAGCGCATCATAGACCGGCGTTTTTCCCAATATACTTTGTAGAGAATGATACGAGAGCCAGGGCATAATGTCATGACTCTCGTTTTCCCGCATTATACAGTCCCCGCGGGACGGGGCGGCGAAGAAGGTTCAGAGAAAGGGTGTTGAAGTTGGCAAAAGGACCGACCAAGTCCATGTGGCTGCGGATGATGATCGTCATGCTGGCCCTGGTGGTGGGAACCATGGGCGTTTCGGCTTTCCGATTGGGCAAGCTCATGCTGGCTGACGCCGAGTTCTATCAAAATAAGGCCTCCGAGCAGCAGCTCTACGATACCGAACTGAGCCCCACCCGCGGCGATATTTACGACGCCAAGATGAACGTCCTAGCTACCAGCGCCACGGTTTGGACGGTGTATATCACCCCCAAGAACATCAAAAACGCCGAGCAGAAGAATCTGATTGCCGACGGCTTTTCCGAAATCCTCTCTCTGGACCGGGATAAGGTCTACGCCATGACCGAGAAGTCCAACGGTTATGTCATCGTCAAGAAAAAGGTGGAAAAGCCCGAGGCGGATAAGGTCCGCGCCTACATCTCGGACAACAAGCTGGGCTCCATGGCCGGACTGGACGAGAGCAGCAAGCGATACTATCCCAACGACTCCCTTGCTTCCACCGTTTTGGGCTTTGTGGGAGACGACAACCAGGGCCTGGCCGGGGTGGAGGCCTACTATGAAACCCAGCTCAAGGGAGTTCCCGGCCGGATGGTGGCCGCCAAGAACGCCCGGGGGGCCAACATGCCCTTCAGCTATGAAAAAATGGTGGACGCAACCCCCGGCAGTTCCCTGGTTCTCACCATCGACTCCTACGTTCAGCATGTGGCCGAAAAGTATCTGGAGCAGGCCGTGCGGGACAATAACGTTTCCAACCGGGGCGCCTGCATCGTCATGAATGTGAATACCGGTGAGGTTTTGGCCATGGCCGTCAAGGACGACTTCAACCCCAACTCCCCCTTTACCTTGAGCGAGGCCGACCAGCAGAAGCTGGAGGGTCTGGAAGGGGAGGAGCGGACCAGTAAGCTGTCCGAACTGCGCAACAAGCAGTGGCGCAACAAGGCCGTGTCCGACCCCTACGAGCCAGGTTCGGTTTTCAAGGTGGTCACCGGCGCGGCGGCCATCGAGGAGCATGTGACCGATACCTCCAAGCGGTACAACTGTCCCGGCTACATCGTGGTGGCCGGCCAGCGGTACAACTGTCATAAAACCACCGGCCACGGGGCCGAGGGATTGGCCCAGGCCTTCCAGAATTCCTGCAACCCGGTCTTTATCACCTTCGGCCAGCTCATGGGGACCTCCACCTTCTCCCGGTATTTCGACGCTTTCGGCCTGACCAAGAAGACCGGCATCGACCTGCCGGGCGAGGCTACCTCCATGTATCACGCCGAGGCTAAAATGGGTCCGGTGGAGCTGGCCTCCACCTCCTTCGGCCAGACTTTTACCATCACCCCCATCCAGCTGATCACCGCCGTGTCGGCGGCCGTCAACGGGGGCTACCTGGTGCAGCCCCATGTGGTCAGCCGCATCCTGGACGGGGAAGGCAATGTGACCAAATCAGTGGAAACCGTCCGCAAACGGCAGGTGGTTTCGTCCGAAACCTCCAAGCTGGTCTGCGAGATGCTGGAAAGCGTGGTCAGCGAGGGGGGCGGCGGCAACGCCTACGTACCCGGCTACCGGGTGGGCGGTAAAACCGGCACCTCCCAGAAGATTGCCGACGAGTTACAGGGCAGCGGCGAACGGCTGCGTATTTCCTCCTTCTGCGGCATCGCGCCCATGGATAACCCCCAGGTGGCCGTGCTGGTCATGCTGGACGAACCCCATGCCGACAACGTCTACGGCGGAACCATCGCCGCGCCCGTAGGCGGCCAGGTGTTGGGCGACATCCTGCCCTATATGGGCATCGAGCCTCAGTACAGCGAGGAAGAACTGAAAACCATGGCCATTAAGCCTCCCAACGTGGTCGGCAAATCCAAGGGCGAGGCCAAAAACGAAATCCAAGCCGCGGGCCTACAGGTCAAGCTGGTGGGCGGCGGGGACAAGATCGAGCGGCAGGTGCCGGCCAGCAGCCAGTCCATCGCCAAAAACGGCGTGGTGGTGCTCTACACCGAGGGGGCCGGGGAAAACAGTATGGTCACCGTGCCGAACCTGACCGGTATGGCCGTGGCCGGCGTCAACAGTACGGCGGCCAGCGCTAACCTCAACGTGGCATTTTCCGGCGGTTCCTTGACCAGCGGCCAGGCGGTCTCCTACAGGCAGAGCGTCGAGGAGGGCCAGCAGGTGGAGGCCGGAACGACCATAACCGTCTATTTCCGCGCGGAAGACAATGTGGAATAAAAAAGCCGTATATGCGGATAAACGGCGCGCTGTGCGCCGAAGCTGTGAGAAGCTACAAATCGCAAGCATATGAAATCCAAGCGGTCTTTAGAATAGACGGCGAAAAAAGAAGAGGCGGGCAGGGCGGAGGCCACGGCCGCTTCTTAAGCGGCCGGCCGCCTACTTAGGGCCGAAGCCTGACCTGGGGCAAAAGCCCGCTCCTACGTCGTTTGGTCTCGCTGGCCGATCCTTTATAAGATATTTTGAAGACTGTTGTAAGCAATGGAGGCGTTCATCCGTGAAGCTGAAAGATTTATTGACCGGCCTGCCCGAAGACATGGGAGAAATAACCGTTTCGGGCATCGCCTGCGATTCTCGAAAGGTGGGCAAGGGATACGCCTTTGTCTGCATAAGCGGCTCGGAGGCCGACGGCCACGTCTTTGCGCCGGACGCCCTGGAAAACGGCGCGGCCGTTCTCATTACCCAGCGGGATTTGGGGCTGCAAAATCAGGTCGTCCTGCCCGATACGCGAAAGGCCTACGCCGAGATGTGCGCCGCCTGGTTTGGCCGGCCGGCCGACAGTCTGCGGCTCATCGGGGTCACCGGCACCAACGGCAAGACCACCGTTTCCTACCTGGTCAAGGCGATCTTGGAGCAGAGCGGTTATAAAGTGGGCTTGATAGGCACCATACAGAATATGATCGGACAGGAATGCTTGCCGGCCAAGAACACCACCCCCAGCGCCTATGAGCTCCACTCCCTTTTCTCCCTGATGAAAACGGCCGGATGCCAGTTTGTGGTCATGGAGGTTTCCTCTCACGCGCTGGACCAGCAGCGGGTGGGCAGCCTGCATTTCGAGACCGCCCTTTTCACCAATCTGACCCAGGACCATCTGGATTACCACGGCACCATGGAAAACTACAAGGCGGCCAAGAAAAAGCTCTTCGAAATGTGCGATACGGCCGTGCTCAACTACGACGATCCGGCCGCCGCCGATATGACCCAGGGACTTTCCTGTAAAACCATCACCTATTCCGCCCTGTCGGATGAAGCCGACTATTCGGCCAGGGAGATTGCCTACCGGCCGGACGGAGTGGATTTCCAGTTCGTGGGCCTGGACGTGATCAGCCGGGTGCGGCTGAAAACCGCCGGCAGATTCTCGGTGTATAACGCCTTGTGCGCGGGTTCCTGCGCCGTCGCCCTGGGGATTCCCATCAAGACGGTGGCCGCCGCCCTGTCCGGCCTGCCCGGGGTCAAGGGCCGGGCCGAGGTGGTGCCCACCGGCCGGGACTTTACCGTAGTCATCGACTATGCCCACACCCCAGACGGGCTGGAAAATATTCTGAAAACATTCCAGGACATTCCGAAAAACCGTCTGGTTGTCCTCTTCGGCTGCGGCGGGGACCGGGACCGTACTAAGCGGCCTATGATGGGAGAAATCGCCGCCCGCCTGGCCGATTATTGCATCGTCACCTCCGATAATCCCCGTTCGGAAAATCCCAGCCTGATTATCGAGGATATTTTAGCCGGTATGAAAGGGGAGAAGACGCCCTATACCGTAGTGGAAAACCGGGTGGAAGCCATCAAATACGCCATTGAAAAGGCCGAGACGGGTGATATAATTGTTTTGGCGGGCAAGGGTCACGAAACCTACCAGATTTTGGGGGCCGGTACCATCCATCTGGACGAGCGGGAGGTTGTGGCCGTGGCCCTCCAGGAGCGGGCGAGACGGGAGGCCGTTTTGGAACCGAGTCTGTAAACCGGACGGGAGCTGAAAACCGTCGGATGGGTTGGGCAAACGTAGCTCTGTCAGCTTGGGCGCACCCGGCTTTGCGGGAATCCCGCCGCGGATTCTCTTGCTCGCGCCGGCGGCTGTCTGACATATGTGGAATCCATAGCGGCCGGAATTTGACAAAAAAGACCGGCGGACGCGCCGTATAATCATTCCTGGGCGGCCTGCCTTCAGGGCGGGCGCAGCCCAACCGCCGCAAACCGCGGCCGGCGGGGTAAGGGAAAGGCGCAAAGGATCGCTCGAGTCATCTATGAAGGTCTTTCGGGCGTTCTAATCTCTGCGGTGTAAAGCCGCATCTCCGGCGTCTCTAGCGCTAAACGCCTCTAGCGGAAGGCTCCGATTAAGCGCCTCTGCCTGGCGACCACGGCGCTAAAGCGCCTCTGCCTGGCGGCCCGCACGGGGCGGGGCATTGTAAGGTTCGTCGGTCGGGAGCCGGAGACGCCTTCGAGAAGATTTACGCAAAGCGAATTACGCAGTCGCGCCGCGGCGACGGATTGGATGTATGAAAATGAATGGATTGATTCCTGTATTCGGCGCGGTGGCCGGTTTTGCTATCACGCTGCTGTTAGGCTTCTGGGGGGTGCCCTTTCTGCGGCGGCTCAAGTTCGGCCAGACCATTTTGGACATCGGTCCGGCCTGGCACAAGTCCAAGCAGGGAACCCCCACCATGGGCGGCATCCTGATCATCATGGGCTGCTTCGCCGCTGCGGCGCTGGCCTTTATCGCCGCTGTGGCCGCCGGCTCCAACGTTAAAAACGAGCTGTACGATTCCTTTAAGATCACCTCCTTTGCCGCCGGTATCGGCCTTGCGCTGGGCATGGGTCTCATCGGCTTTATCGACGACTATATCAAGGTGGTGAAAAAGCGCAATCTGGGACTGACCGCCCGACAGAAAACCTTTATGCAGCTCTTGGTCGCCGCCGCCTACCTGCTGAGCATGAAGCTGGGCGGTATGGACTCCACTTGGCTGCCCTTTATCGGGGACCTGGACGTCATGCACGGGGCCGGCCTGTTCTTCTGGCCGGTGGCCCTCTTCTTTATCTACGGTTTTGTCAACGCCGCCAACCTGACCGACGGTATCGACGGGCTGGCCTCCAGCGTCACTCTGGTGGTGGCCGCCTTCTTTATGCTGGCCGCCGGCATTTGCAATTTCTACTGTACAAACCTGCTGGCCGCCTGTTTGGCCGGCTCCTGCATCGGTTTCCTATGCTGGAACGCCCACCCGGCCAAGGTCTTTATGGGAGATACCGGCTCCCTGTTCTTAGGCGGTATGGTTGTGGCCTTGTCCTTTGGGACCGGCCGGCCGGTTCTGCTGCTGTTGGCCGGAGCCGTTTATCTGGTCGAGGCTCTGTCGGTTATGCTCCAGGTATCGTATTATAAAAGGACCAAGAAGCGGCTGTTTAAAATGGCGCCCCTCCACCATCATTTTGAAATGAGCGGCTGGAGCGAGGAAAAAATCGTCCTAGCCTTTTCCAGCGTCACGCTGATCGGCTGTCTGGTTGCCGCTTTGCCGCTGATTTTCCGCTGGTAAATCCGTTTTTGGGAATGAAAGGGCAGGGAAACGGCTATCCTAAAAATACGCCGTAGCCTGCCGCGCCCTTTGCTTATAAAAGCGTATAGACCTTTTTGGAGTCTATCCGGGCGCACGTTTTTTGGACGTTCCGACGATTCCGGCGTTACTGCGTCTCTGCCCGGAGGCTCCGCGTTGTTTTCCGCAAAGGGGACGGCAGAAAGAGATTTGGCCTTTATCCAGACCGGGACTTAAGAAAAACGAAGCGATAGAAGGACTCGCTAAAATATACGCTTTGCGTATAGATCAACGCGAATTTTACATTGGGGAGGAAACGGAATGGAAGCTGTCCGGCCAAGATCCAATCGTATCAAACCGCAAAGCCGGGCGGGACTGGTGCAGGCGGGAAAAATGGACCTGACCTTCTTCTCTTTGGTCGTCATCCTATTGACGGTGGGACTGGTCATGCTCTTTTCCGCCAGCTATGCCTACGCCTACACAGTATATGGCAACAGCTATAAATTTATCTCCAAGCAGGCGGTTTTTGCCGTGGCCGGCGTGATCGTCATGCTCGTCGTCTCCAAGATCGATTACCATATTTACCGGAAGTTCGCCTGGCCCCTTTACGCCTTGGCGGTGGTCCTGCTCATCATCGTCTTGCTGCTGCCCCCTTTACAGGAGGGCTTTGATTATAAGCGATGGATTGTGGTAGGGCCCATCAACTTTCAGCCCTCTGAAATCGCCAAGTTCGCTATTGTATTGCTCTTTGCCCATTTGATTTCAGCCAACTATAAACAGATGGAAAAGTTTACCTTTGGTATCTTGTTTTTCGGTATTTTGCTAGCTGTCGTCTGCGCCTTGGTGGTTGTGGAGACCCATCTGTCGGCCACCCTGCTCATCTTCTCCATGGGTATCTGTCTGATGATTGTGGGGGGGATCAAGCTGCGCTACGTAGGCTTCGGCCTGGCCGCCGGCGTGGGACTGGGGGCCGCCGCTATCCTTTCAGGAGTCGTGGACTACGGCTCCAGCCGTATCCAGTACTGGCTGGATCCCTGGGCCGCTC
>JAAVYX010000106.1 GCA_022791355.1 Clostridiales bacterium
GGTAGACCCGGCCGGGGGCGATGATGCGGATGGGGGGCTTCTGCTTTTCCATCACCCGCACCTGTACCGGGGAGGTCTGGGTGCGCAGCAGAATGTTGTCGGTGATATAAAAGGTGTCCTGCGCGTCCCGGGCGGGGTGGTCCTTGGGCAGGTTGAGGGCTTCAAAGTTATAGTAGTCGTACTCCACCTCGGGACCCTCGGCCACGCTGTAGCCCATCCCTAAAAAGATTTCCTCGATTTCCTCCAGCACCTTGTCCAGCGGATGCTTGTGACCCAGGGTTTGTTTTTTGCCTGGCATGGTCACGTCCAGCGTTTCGGCTGCAAGCTTTACGGCCAGGGCCTTTTCCTTGATGTGGGACTTGGCGCGGGCGATAGCCCCCTCGATGTCCGCCCGGACCTCGTTGGCCAGCTGGCCGACGATTGGCCGCTCCTCGGCCGACAGGCCGCCCATCTGCTTTAAAATGCCGGTCAGCTCGCCCTTTTTGCCCAAAAACCGGACCCGCAGGCCCTCGACGTCCTGCTCGGCGGCGGCTGTGTCCAGCGCTTGTTTTGCGGCGGCGCGGATGGCTTCCAACTGCTCTTTCATACCTTGTTCCTCCCGTTCCATTCTTCTTTTTTCGCGCAGCTTTGTAAAAGCGGCCGATGGGGAAGGGGAAGGGAATCCCCTCGTTGGCCAAAGGCAAACAAAAAAGACTCCGCCCCCTGCGCATAGGGACGAAGTCGTCATTAACTCCGCGGTACCACCCTTGTTTTTGCTTCCATAAAGAGCAAACACTCTCTCTGCCTGTAACGGGACGGCCCGTCGCCGCCTACTTATTCCCGTTCAGCGGCGCCGCTCCGGAGCGAACCAACCGGCGTTCTCCATCGTAAAGCCGCTTGCAGCCGAGGCGCGGTGTCCAGGGCGGCTTCTCTCTGTACGCGGAAGGGACGCGGGCTAAGGCCATGAGGCCTTTTCTCCATCCTAGCGTTTGTTAGTACTATAGCATTTTCTTTTAGGCTTTGCAAGTGGTTTTTTATCGTGGGGTGCAGTTTTTTCTTTATCTTGTCCGGCACAGTAGAAGATTCGCTTTAGATTGGCTATTCGTTTAATTTAACCGGGATGAAAATTGACGTCCGCTCATAAAACAAAATCCCTCTACACGAAAAGACACTTCTAAAAATGCTTCTAATAAAGCCCCCTATTTCCCCGCGGACTTGTCAGACAGGATCAAGCTATGCTATAATATCTATACATATTCCGTAACGGGTTCCACTTCGCCGCTATCCGCCGCCCGTTTCATGGAATCCAACATTCTAGCGTGTGTTTTAAAACGCCGAAAAACGTCTTATTGCCTGGCGGTTGCAGCGTCCGAAATTCTCGAAAGGCAAAGCCTTTCCAGCGGTTTCGCTCTTGCAGTCGCCTGTTTCTGAACAAACATCCGGCGTTCCTTTGGTTTCAAGACACACGCTAGATAATCCAGCCTGAAAAGGAGACAATGTGATGGACAGCTATGTGGAACAAATCGTGCCGGTACGCAAGACCCAGGGGGAGAGATGGCTGCAAATCGGCCTATGGGTGGCCGCCGTGCTGCTGATTGTAACCTGTGCCGCCGGCTTTGTCCTCCATCTTCTGGGGACCCTTTCCATCCTGCTGCTGGCCCTGGCCGTGGGCGTGGGCTACGGCGCGTATTTTCTGTCCTCCCAGATGAATGTGGAATACGAATATATCTTTACCAACGGGGATTTGGACGTGGACAAAATCCTTTCCAAACGCTCCCGTAAACGGATAGGTTCGATCAAGTGCCGGGATATGGTGCGTATGGGAAAATACGATCCCGAGGCCCATCGGAATGAGACCTACAACGAAAAAATCGTGGCCTGCAACGTGGACGGGGAGGCATGGTACGCCGCGGTCGAGGGGGAGACAGCCAGCGTCCTGCTGATCTTCAAGCCGGGCGACCGGCTGCTGGCGGCCATGAAGCCCTATGTGCCCCGGATGGTGATGGATCGTGCAGTCGGCGGGAATTGATCTGGTGGAAATTCCCCGTATGGAAAAGAGCCTGCAAAGCTCCCGTTTTTTGGAGAAGGTCTACGGGCCGGCCGAACGGGAGGAACTGGCGCGCAAGCAGGGCCGGCGGTTTACCGAATCGGCCGCGGCGGCCTTTGCCGCCAAGGAGGCCTTTTCCAAGGCGCTTGGCACCGGTATCAAGGGCTTTGCCTTATCCGAGGTCCAGCTGCTGCACGACGGGGCGGGCGCGCCCTTTTTGCAGCTTTCCGGCCGGGCGGCGGCGCTGGCCTGCCAGCGGGGGTTCCGCTTTACCGTCAGCGTCACCCATACCGCCGCCTACGCGGCCGCCGTTGTCATCGGCTATACGGCATAGCGGGCGAGTTTGTTTTATTTTTTTATATAGTGGAGCGGGGGCGCGGAAGATTTCTTTTTATTTATTAGGTTAGATAGAGGTTTCGCGGCCAATTCGCTTTTCCTTTTTTACTTAGCTGGGAGAAGGGTTTCGCGCCAGGTATCCTTTTTCTCTTTCTCCAATACCTTATCGCGAGGCGCGACTAACTTTTCTTCACGCGAAGAAAAGTATAGATTTCTCTGCGGCCCATCTAAGCGAA
>JAAVYX010000107.1 GCA_022791355.1 Clostridiales bacterium
GCTGGACGGCACCGAGCTGGCCATCTCCGAAAGCCAGGAGCGTATGGCCGTGGTGCTGGACCCGGCCGACGTTAAGCAGTTCGCGGCTTTGGCTTCCGAGGAAAACCTGGAGGCCACCCCTGTGGCCGTCGTCACCGACAAGGGCCGCCTGCACATGGATTGGCGGGGAGACACGGTGGTGGACTTAAGCCGGGATTTCCTGAACACCAACGGCGTCACCGGCCGGGCCAAGGCGGTTATCGCCGCCCCCGATCCGGCTAAAAACTACCGTGTGGCCGTTCCCGCCGCCTTAAGGGACATGCCTCTGGCCGAGGCCTTTTTGGAGAATCTCCGCCGGCTGGAGGTCTGCGGGCAGAAGGGGCTTGTCGAACGGTTCGACGCCAGCATCGGCGCGTCCAGCGTATTGATGCCCTTCGCCGGCGCCTTGCAGCTCTCCCCTGAGGAGGCCATGGTGGCCAAAATCCCCTTGGAGCATGGGGAGACCGATACGGCCACGGCCATGTCCTACGGCTACATTCCCGGCGTTTCCTGTTTCAGTCCCTTCCACGGGGCGGTGCTGGCCGTGATGGAATCCTTGGCCAAGCTGGCTGCCGTGGGAGCCGACCCCGCCAACGCCCGGCTGACCTTCCAGGAATACTTTGAGCGGCTCCACGACGACCCCGCCCGCTGGGGTAAGCCGGCCGCCGCCCTCTTAGGCGCTTTCTACGCCCAAAAGGAGATGGGGGTCCCCTCCATCGGCGGCAAGGACTCCATGTCCGGCTCCTTCAACGATTTGGACGTGCCGCCTACCCTGGTCAGCTTCGCCCTGGCCATGACCAAAGCGTCGGTCACCGGCACGGCCTGCTTCCAGAAGCCGGGGAGCAAGATCGTTCTGCTGCCCCTGCCTATGCACTCCGAAACCGAGCTGCCGGTCTTCGAATCGGCCAGGTTCCTAAACAGCACCATTGCCCGTTTGGTTCGGGAGAAAAAGATCCTCTCCTGCGGGGTGGTCAAGGAGGGCGGCGCGGCGGCCGTCATCGCCAAGATGGGCTTCGGCAACAGCATCGGGGCCGAGATCGTGGCCGCTGGTCCCTCCACCCTCTTCGCCCCCTTGGCCGGCTCCTTTGTGGCCGAGGTGGAGGACACGTCGGTTTTGGCCGGTCTCAACCATACGGTTTTAGGCTTCACCACCGACGACGGTCTCTTTAAAATCGGCGGCAAGAGCATCCCTGTGGAGGAGGCCATAGAGGCCTGGCTTTCCAAATTGGAGCCGATCTTCCCCTTACGTTCCGACGCGGCGGTCCAGATGGAGCCGGAAATCCCCCTCTACGACCGGAGCAGCCGCCGGAGTCCGGCGATAAAAGCGGCCCGTCCCCGGGTCTTTATCCCAGTCTTCCCCGGTACCAACTGCGAGGTGGATACCGCCCGGGCCTTTGAGCGGGCCGGGGCCGAACCCGAAATCCTGGTGGTCAAAAACCTGACCGCCGCCGATATTGAGGAAACCGTACTGCGCATCGCCCAGGGAGTAGACAAGGCCCAGATCGTCATGTTCCCCGGCGGCTTCTCGGGCGGCGACGAGCCGGATGGATCGGGTAAGTTCATCGCAACAGCCTTCCGGGCGAAGCGTGTGCGGGAGGCCGTCGGCCGGCTGCTAAACGACCGGGACGGCCTGATGCTGGGCGTCTGCAACGGTTTTCAGGCCCTCATCAAGCTGGGACTGGTGCCCTACGGCGAGATCCGCGACATAAAGCCGGAGGATCCCACCCTCACCTTCAACACCCTGGGCCGCCATATTTCCCGTATGGTCTATACCCGGGTGGTCTCCTCCAAGTCCCCCTGGCTGTCCCTGTGCACCCCCGGCAATATCCACGCCGTACCCATCTCCCACGGGGAGGGCCGGTTTATGGCCGATCCCGAAACAGTCCGGCAGTTGGCCGAAAACGGCCAGATCGCCTTCCAGTATGTAGACCTGGAGGGCAATCCCACCGGCGATATCGCCTGGAACCCCAACGGCTCGGCCTGCGCCATCGAGGGCATCACCTCCCCCGACGGCCGGGTGCTGGGCAAGATGGCCCACAGCGAGCGCCGGTGCGATAACTGCTATGGCAACGTCCCCGGCGAGAAGGACCAAAAGCTCTTCGAGGCCGGCGTGCGTTATTTCCGGTAGAACTTAGGTTGCAAGCGGAAAGACTGCCGGTTGTTGCGCCGGTCGGCAAAAGGCATACGGGAAAAACGGCGGCATCCTTTCTGTATCGTCCGCTTTAGCGCCCATCCAGTAAAAAATGAGGTTTTCGCCCGCCTTTTACAAAAGGCGGTGGGGTCGAGGGGCAAGGCCCCTTGTCGCGTCCCGCAGGACGCGAAATCCTTACGCAAAAAAGGCGCGGGAAGGGAGGCTGAAACCTTCCGGGGGGAGGTTTCAGCCTGGGGAACCCTCGCCGGGGGTTCCCCAATGCGGCGCGCAGCGACGCATACATCCTCATCAAAACTTCCCGCCTGGACACTTTGCCTTTGACCGCCGACTTTTCAACCGGTAAGCGCTCCCGTGCTTTCTCCATCCCACGTTCACGCGGCGACAGCATCTATTGTGCGTAAAGACGACGCAAGGACGGCCCTTTCGATTTGAATCAACCGCCGGCTGGCGGCTGCCCGTCCGGCGGCCTTGGGCTTTTCAGATATAAATAGGGAGGCAATCGATATGAAATACATGGTTCTGCTCTGCGACGGCATGGCCGACTATCCCTTTAAGGAGCTGGAGGGTAAGACCCCCATGGAGCTGGCCCGCAAGCCCCATATGGATAAGCTGGCCGAGACGGCCGAGGTCGGCCTCTGCAAGACGGTGGCCGACGGCTTAAAGCCGGGCAGCGACGTGGCCAACCTGTCGGTGATGGGCTACGACCCCGCCGTCTGCTACACCGGCCGTTCTCCCCTGGAGGCGGCCAGCATGGGGATTACCCTGTCGGACACCGATGTGGCTCTGCGCTGCAATCTGGTCACCCTGTCGGACGAGACAGACTACGTCCGGAAAACCATGGTCGACTACTGCGCCGGCGACATATCCACCCCCGAGGCGGCCGAGCTGATACAGGCGGTGCAGGCCGCCTTCGGCAACGATACCTACGCCTTCCATCCCGGCGTATCCTACCGCCACTGTCTGATCGTGCAAAACGGGACCATAGACCTTGGAGACATGACTCCGCCCCACGACATCAGCGGTCAGGTGGTGGGGGCCTATCTGAGCAAGGCCGAGACGGCCGCGCCCCTGATCGATATGATGCGCGGAAGCTATCAGGTCTTAAAGGATCACCCGGTCAATCAGAAACGGATAGCCCAGGGCAAGCGGCCGGCTAACTCCATCTGGCTGTGGGGCGAGGGCCGTAAGCCGGGACTCCAGAACTTTGAGGAGAAAAACGGGGCGTCGGCCGGGGTGGTCTCGGCGGTGGACCTGATTAAAGGTATCGGTAAGCTGGCGGGTATGGAGGTAGCCCAGGTGCCCGGCGCAACCGGGTATCTGGATACCGATTTCACCGGTAAAATGCAGGCCGCCGCCCGTATGCTCCGGGAGGGCCGGGATTTGGTATACGTCCATGTGGAGGCCCCCGACGAGTGCGGCCACCGGGGAGAGGCCCAAAACAAGGTGCGGGCCATCGAGCTGATCGATGAAAAAATCCTGGGGCCTATGTTGCATGAATTGGAGGCCTACGACGATTACCGCATCCTCATCATGCCCGACCATCCTACCCCCTTGTCCACCCGCACCCACGCCGCCGACCCGGTGCCCTTCCTGCTCTATCAAAAAAGCGCGCCGAAAGCGGGCGTATCGGTTTTTACCGAACAAACGGCTGCCGAAACCGGCCTGTTTATCCAGCACGGCCCCTCCATCATGGACCGGCTGCTCAAGGGTTAAGCCCCGGAAAGGAGGCCGAAAGCCTGTATGCGCCTCAAAAAGCTCGTGGATATCACAGCCCTCAAGTTTATCCTAGTAGGGGTGGTCAACACCCTGGTAGGCACCGGCGTGATGTTTCTGCTTTACAATGTCTTCCACACCGGCTACTGGATCGCCTCAGCCTCCAACTATGTAGTAGGCAGTATCGTCAGTTACCTGCTGAATAAATATTTTACCTTTCAGCATAAGGAAAGGTCCTGGCAGGTAGTGGTAAAGTTTATTCTGAATATCACCCTCTGCTATCTGATCGCTTATGGTCTGGCCAAGCCGGCCGTTCGGTTTATCTTCCAGAGCTTTTCCCATTCGGTGCAGGAAAACCTAGCCATGCTGGCCGGTATGGGCTTGTTTATCATTTTGAATTACTTCGGTCAGCGATTTCTGGTTTTCAGAAAGCGGGAAGAACCGCCGGCGGAATAACGGGAAAGCCGCCGGCGAGATACCCCGTCAAATAAGCCAAGGCCAGCCGTAAAACGGGCGGCTTGGAGGGAAAGCCCTGAAAGGGCATAGGAAGGCCAGCGCCTAAAAGACGCTGGCCTTCACTATACTTAAGCATAAACGAAAAAAAGGTCCCCGGCGCGGCCGCGCCGGGGACCCTTCTATTTTTAACAGATCGTCTTTGGCAATTTGTACGGCACGGCCGTCTAGGCCGTCCCGAACCGGGGTCGTTTAAGGCGTCAAACGCCTGTCCGCGGCAGCGGACGGATGCGCAAAAAACAGCCGTAAATCGGCTGTTTTGTATTAAATGGAAAGCCGGACCGCCTTACCGGCCCCGCGGCGTATGCCGGGAAACGGCTATAAATCCCTTTAGGACTGGGGCGGGTCGGTCAGCTTGCTTTTCCGGCAGGCCGGGCAGGGCTGGCATCCAAAGAACTGCGCGGCCGCGTCCGATGAAAAGTACATGCGCTGACCCGCTTCGATATCCGCAGCGCGAGGGCATAGAATGTCATGATAGTAGATCCAGTTTCTGCCGGAAATGTACAAATCCGACATGGGGTCGCCGTATTCCTGCAAAATCAATTTGCTGGATGAAACAGGGTCCAACCAAAAAGATACCTCCCTATTGTTGACGGTCAACTTAGTCCGCCCTGCCGTATGCAGAAGAACATACAGACCGTCGACCTGCGTGTCATAGGGCAGATCTATGCGGGTAATATGCTTTGTGCTTCCCTCGTTCTTGAGGTATATCACACAGGGGATGGGCTCCGTATCATGCCCCTCGATATACAACCGGCCGGTCTCATAATCGTTCCATCTATTGATATATACAGACGCCAGATACGCGCCGCTCCACAGCACCAGGAACACTGCGGCGAGGATAATAGGCAGCCGCCGTCTTTTACGCATAATCCAGGGCCTTTCCAGCCGGCCCTCGCCGCAGTAGGCGCAGCCTGCGCTGCCCGCCGGTAAAACCGCGCCGCAGCGCGAACATCTTGCAGGCAGCCGCTTTCGCTCCTTGCGCGGAACCTTCTCCATCCGTTTGCCGCAGTCCGGGCAGAATACCGCATCCTCCGGAGCTATGGCGAAGCAATAGGGACATTCCCTGTTCTGCATATACAGTCCTCCTCTGTTGAGTTTCGTCAAAATTCGACAAATACAGTAAGAAACTTGGCCGCCCTGTCTATGGGAACGACCGATGGTCTGTCAGCCGCCTTGCAAGGACCTGCCCCATTCAAGATTTTCCTCCGTATATTTCATGAAAGAATCTTATACGCATTTACAGGAATAGTATAACACCATTTTACAATATTGTACTGCTAAAATATGCAACTGTATTTTAGGCATATCCGCCAACTATATGGTCTGGGTAGGCTTTCGACTGCACAAAAAAAGGCCGGCGGTATCGGATACCGCCGGCCGCTGCGCGCAGCTAAAAGTACAGACTTAGTCTTCGTCCTCTTCCTCAGGCATATTCCAGTTGTGCCAAACATCCTGCACGTCGTCGTTTTCCTCCAGCATATCGATCAGCTTTACCATCTTTTCGGTAAGCTCGGAGTCGGCAATATCCACCGTAACCGAGGGGACGTAGGCCACTTCAGCCGAAAGATAAGGGTATCCGGCCTTCTCCACGCCGTCCCGTACCGCGCCCAGCTGGGTGGGGTCGGTGACGATGGAGTAAACATCCCCGTCAGACTTGAAATCATCCGCGCCGGCCTCCAGGGCGGCTTCCATCACCGCCTCCTCCTCCCGGCCCTCCGCCTCGATTTCGATGATCCCCTGCCGCTGGAACTGGAACATCACCGAACCGGGCTGGCCCAGATTGCCGCCGCACTTATCAAAATAATGCCGCAGGTCGGCGGCGGTACGGTTACGGTTATCCGTGAGGGTTTCCACGACTACCGCCACGCCCGACGGACCATAGCCCTCATAGACAATCTCTTCATACTCGCTGCCGTCGTCCCCACCGGCGGCCTTTTTGATGATACGGTCGATGTTGTCGTTAGGTACGTTGTTGGACTTGGCCTTAGCGATCACGTCCCGCAGCTTGGCGTTGTTATCGGGGTCGGGACCGCCGGCCTTGACGGCCATAGCCAGCTCCCGGCCAATCTTGGTAAAGACCTTGGCCCGCTGCTGATCGGTTTTTTCCTTTTTACGTTTAATCGTGCTCCATTTTGAATGTCCAGACATAATCGGTTCGCCCTTTCGTAGGATAATACTGCATCAAAGCGGCAGCGTATCTGCCGCCCTTACGGCGTCTGCCCGCCCTGTTCGGCAGATATCGTATATTTTTGCTGTTTACCAAAAGCCAGCCTAACCTTTCTTGGTATTTCCCTGAAAAATCAAACGGGCTCTCATAAGCCTCTGCGGATTGTATGGGCAGGAATATTCCCCCTACGCAACAGACCGCAGCAAAACGCTATGCCGTAATTGCTTTTATCATAGCATAAATTTTGCCGCAAAACAAGAGGGGGAACATCTCCTGGCGGTCTAATTTTTCAGGAACAGCAAGGATATGAAGCGGCCTACAGATACGGTTTTGCAGAAATCTGATAAGATATACCGCCGCATTCCGCTGCCGTTCGATAAAGAAAGCGGATGGGGGCAGCAGGTCCGGTTCATACTCAATCGCTAAAAAATTTTACCCGCCGTCTTTTCGACGGCGGGCGTATAGGCATGAAGCTGTACCGTTTAGGCGTAAACGTCAATGTACTGGCCCTTTGCGGGAGCCGGGGTGTCCGGTAGCATTTTTAAAAGCTCCTGGGCGGCAAGCTCCTGAGACTCCATCGTTTTCTTGGTAATCGCAATGGAATAGCTCTGCGCTGTTGCTGCGGCGCTCATGGACATGGCCATACCTGCCAGCTGCTCCATCATACCGAATCGCCTCCTTTCGACTGCTTAATACGAGCAGTTTTTTTTCCTGTTTTTAAATCACGTGGTGAAATGACAGGCTTTCGTGGAAGTGCAACATGCGCCCCCTGTTCGGCAGGAAGCGCATCGCCGAGCATATCTAAAAGCTCAGGGAGAGCCGTTTGCTCCATAACGGAGTCTCGGTTAGCCTCCTTGGCTTGCACCAGCTCGCTGCGAAGAACGGTTACGTCGGCCGGAGCGGTAATGGCCAGCCGCGCACGCCCTCCTTCAATGGCCATAACGGCAATTTCAATATTGTCGCCGATAAAAATGGATTCGCCTGGGCGGCGCTGCAAAATCAGCATGAAGCATCCTCCTGTTCCGGAGCAAATTCCTCCAGGGGATGACGCATGTTATAACGGTCGCTTTCCAAAACGATTTGATATGCGGTAAGGGTCCCGGGATTCAAGGCAATGGGACATTTTAAATTAACCGTACTGCTGGAAGCCGGCCGTTTGAGGGCGCAGAGCACATAATAGCAAAGCTGCTCATGATCCGACGCATCCAAGGCCTTTAACTCTTCCGGGCGCAATTCAGGCGAATAGTCCGGGCGCAGGGCGAATGGATCCATAACAATGAACATCAAAGCGGGAGTCTGTACGCTTTGCAGACAAAACAGCGCGTCTATACCGCCTTCAAAGGGCAGCATTACAAACTGCCGTTCCTCCTCAAAGCCAAACAGTCCATTGGGAAACGTGATGCATTCATCGGCTTCATAATCGATCACGCCAAAATACTTTGTCTGAATTTTCAAATCAGAACCTCTCCTTAGCCGTTATGCATCGCCGTCATGACTGGGGTCGGCCGACGGCGGAACATACAGAGGACCTCCCACGTATTTGATTTCTACATCAGGCATCTGGCTGACTGAAATCTGCACGTCGCCCGGGATGAATTTCAGCTCGCTCCGGTTAAACTGCCAATCAAAATTCAGCTTATCCATCTCGTAACGAATCTGCATTTCACCTGGATCCCAATCGATTTCCGGCGCGGCGCTGGGTAAAAATTCGATACCAAGCTCCGAAACCTTACTATAAGGCTGCGATTCGGCGGCAAATCGAGTGACCAGCTCCTCGCCAATCTTGGCCTTGAGCAAAAGCTGACCCTGCCGGGCGTAGGCTGCGGTAGCCTGATACGCGGCCTGCTGACCCTTCTGGGCGTTTTGCTGGATAGAACGCGCCGGCGTCGGTATAATAGAATTTCGCGCTTCAAAGGTATCCACATTCAGGCGGATGGGACGGCTGCGGATGCTCAAACCGCCTTTATCACGTGAAATTTCCAAATCTGCCGAGCCGCGCACATATTCCAATTTGGAATGGGTGGTTTTGATTTCCAGCTCAATCGGCACAGTTCGAATTTCAATAAGAGGATACATAAAAATCAACTACGCTTTCTACATGAAATTCATGGTTAATTGAGATAATCCATCAAGCTGTCGGACAAAATGCTGTTGCCCATCTTCAGGGCGGCGTTGTAGCAATACTGGGCGTAAATAAAGGAGGTAATCGCTTCGCCCATTTCACAGCGCTCGATATCGTGGAGCTGTTCCTTGACCGTGTCGGCGGTGCTGAGCAGCTGCTCATGGTTATTGTTTAAGAAGGAAACCTTGGTGGTCATCTCGGCATGGGACTTCTTGACCTGAGCCGCCGGGTCGGTAAACTTTTCGGCCAGCCGCTGAAACTCCTCCTGGTCCTCCTTGCTCTGCCATTCGCCGGAATCCTCATCGCAGCGGGAAAGAATGGTTCCCATGCGGTAGACAAGAGAAGCGATGTTCTTGGGATCTCCATCTGCATCCGTGCCGTAGCCCAGGATGTTGATGCCCGGCAGGGAATCATTGAAAGCGCTGGACTCGATCAGCTTGCCGTTGGCGTCTTCCTTCAGACCAAATCCCACGTCCACGAAACGCTTTTCAGAACTCAGATAATTGAGCTTTTCCAGCTGCGCCTTGGCGGCGTCAATTTCATCTTGATTGGTTACGGCGCTGGTAGGATCGTCGGGATCGGCGTAAATCGGCTCGGGGATGCAGACGTCCACAGGTACGCCGCGGTAGCAGAGCTGTCTCTGATCTCCTTCACCCTCCCAGGTAAAGGGAACGTTCAAACCGTCCGACCCGGCAAAGGTGAAAACATTGCCGTACTGGCCGTTCATGGTCTGCACAATGCTTTCAGAAAGCTGCTTAAGCTCCTGGCCCAAGGAGGTACGGCCGGCGCCGATGGAATCGGTTATTGAGTTCAGTACCGAAGACCAGGAGGAATCGCCCTTTTTATTGTCCACCATACTTACGACGCTGTCGACCGCAGAATAGGCGGTGGAAAACTTACGCACAGTAGCGTTGCTGATGGTTACCTGAGAATCCAGACGCTGAAAGGTGCGATGGAGCTGGTAACTCTGAGAAGCCGCGGCGGGGTCCTCTGCAAAGGAATTGAAATTGCGCTGGGTCAAAACGGTGGCGCGTGCGCTGTTCAGCCGGATAAAGGAGCTCATCAAGCTGGTCTTGTAGCTTTTTAAAACGCCGCCTGTAGTTGCACGAATCATATGTAAAAACCTCCTTATCTGCCTACAATGCCCGTATTGCTGATAAGCCGTTCCAGAGCCTCGTCCAGAGTGGTCATCAGACGGCAGGCAGCCGTGTAAGCCTTTTGATATCGTATCAGATTAGCGGCCTCGTCGTTGAGGTCCACGCCGGATACCGAGTCGCGGCCGGTATCCAGCTCAACAGCGCGGACAGCATAAGAATTTACCTGAATCTGCGTACTGCGCTGGTCGTTACCCAAAATACCTTCAATATTGTTCATCATACCGGCGAAGCTGCCGTGGAACATAGGAATATCGCTGGCGTTCTCCAGAATATCGGAAGGAATATAATCAAAGTTCCCCTCCATCAAAGCGCGGAAATGCAGGATATTTTCGTTTGCCGTACTGGAGGTCTCGCCTGTGGAGTTGGGCCGAATATAGGAAGCGATCAGCTTTACGTCGCTGTTGGACCATTTGTAGGCAATGGATATGTTGGCGGCCGTAATGTTGTCCGCATCGTCGCTGCTGCCGTGGTTGCTGAAGAGGTTGCCCGCCCCTTCCGGCTGGTAGCCGCCGTTTTCCGCAAGATATTCCTGCAAGGGCTTGCCTAGGGCGGCCTGCTGATCGGCGGTCAGGGGAATGTATTTATTGATCTTCCCGCCGCCCGGCAGTTCGATTGCGTCTCCCGAAGCGGTAACATAGTTGCCGTCTTCATCGGTCATATAGCCGTTGTTGGCTTCATTAAAGAGCGTGGCGACTTTATTGGCCAACAGATCCAAGGACCGCTGATAATACCGAATACCGCGTTTGGAGGACGCTCTTTCATCCACGCTGTTGATGTAGCCAGCAGAAGCGAACTCGCCGGATTCGGTGAGCATTTCCCGGCTGGACTGAAGGGAGCCGTACAAATCGTTGTCATCCAAAGCGACCGGCAGCGTGTATTTTTCGACCGTCACAGACTGATAGTATTCCGTGCCGATTACATTTCCATCTGTATCGGTAATCTGCTTCTCTGAAAAGCTGTAAATGGTGCGGGAACCCTTGCCGTCGTCAATCGACTGGTTGACCGGATTGTAGTTGGGATCGGCCAGCACAGCCGCCTGCGCGGCGTCAAAGGCCGCCTTGTCGGCCAGCTTGGTGACTGTGGGCTTGCTTTGGCTGTACCATTCCCGCCCAGCCGTATCATACAGCTTCGTAAGAGAGAGAAGGAAGTTATCGTTGTCCACCTGATTGGCCTGTGCGATATCGTCCACCGGGCCGTTGGGACCCATATAGGGACCGCCTGTGGCAGGATCCTTGGGGTCATAATTGGGATTCAGCTCGGCCACTTTCTCCGGCAGCTCAATCTGGGTAGCGTAAACGCCGTCCACCAAAAGGGAGGAATCGGTGGAAACAGTGGCGTCAGGGTTGGCGTTGGCCAGACGGATGGAAAGTTTTTCTATCGTCATACCCATACCGATGTCTTCTTCAGTATAAGTAACGTCGATCTTGACATATTCGGAAAGCTCGTCGATCAAACGGTTGCGCTCGTCGCGAAGCTCCAGACCGGGGTCGCCATGGAGATCGCACTTCCGAATGGAGACGTTCAAATCGCGGATATTAGACAGAATCTCATTCACCGCAGTCAGGTCCTGCTTGAAGTGCGTGACGGTGCTATTGTACACCTCCTCCAATTCAGTCGCGGCGGAATTGAATAAGGTGGCAAGGGCCGACGCGGAGGACCGCACCTGGGTATCGTATTCGCCTTGATTGGTCTGGTCCGAAAGATTTTGCAAGGTTTTGAGCAAATCGCTGAACTGTGCGCTGATGATACCGTTCTCATCGTCGCCGGCCCCGATTTCATCCAAAACCATAGCGATGGAGTTAAGGATATCCAGCCTTTTACTGGTAGCGCCGACGCTGGCGGCTTCCGAACGATACCGAATATCTAAATAGGGATCGCGCAGCTGAGAAACGCCCACAGCCAACGCGCCGTTGCCTATCTTCACATTGTTTCTTTGAGCGTACCGGTCGGGGCCGGACATGCTCAGACTGATCTGGTCCAGCGACTGTCTGGTATAACCCGGCGTATTGATATTTGAAATATTGTTGCCCGTAACGCTTAAGCCGTGCTGAGAGGTATACATACCCAAAAGGGCGGTGGTGAAGGAGCCGAAAGTACCAATAGAACCCATATCAATTTCCTTTCTTATATCAGGCGTGAAAATCAGTTTTCAGGGAAGGGGGGAGATCTACGTCCGCCGAGCCGTAGCCCGGTCCGGTTTTAGGATCGACCCCGGCGTTGGAAAGAATCTTTTCTATTTCATGCAGGTTGCATTCCAAAGTATCCCGCGCCACCTCCGCGGCGCTGCCGTAGATCTGATATTCGGTTTGCAGCCGGTCTATCGTGTTTTTCGCCCGCAGCTGGAGGGGGGCGGGAAATTTTGCGGGAAGCTGGGACAAGGGAATATCCAGAAGCCCATGCTGGGACAAAAGCTCTATACGCTTTTGCTCAAAACCGCGCACCGCCAAGGCCAGCGCCTGCTCCTGCCTGATAGCCTCGTTCAAGGCGATCAGGTCATCCTTGCGAACGGCGTCGGTTTTATCCCGGGACAAATCGGCTAACTGCTTCATGGTATCCGCAAGCCTATCAAAGAGTTCAATAATCGCCTCCATTTACAAACTCTCCTTGAGAAACAGCATATTGGCTGCGATTTGGGCGGGATCGGGCGTATACCGGCCGGAGGCAACCTCTTCGCGCAGAGCGCGAATATCGCTGGTGGAAACGGCCGTGCGCACTTCCCGCGACAGACAGCTGACCACATCCATGAATACGCGGTTCTCCCTATTGGAGGAAATACTGACCGAATCGCACTTGGTCTCTTGGGAGACTCTGGCGCGCGATGTTCGTTCCTTACTATTTGTATAGCCCGTTTTTGAGATTCCAACGGAAGGAACGGAATTCAAACCGGATGAAATCATGCTATCTCACTTCCTTTTGATAATTGCCAAAGGCAACAAAAAGTCTAAGTTGGAAGCCCCGCTTTTTATCCGCATTTTGCGGTAGATGTGCAATCCTTTTGTTACAGAAGGGCGACACGCAGCAGTGAACTTCATTAGTTAATATCGGCCGTATTTGCGAAAAAAATAAGGAAAGGGACGGAAAATTTTGTTTCCGTCCCTTTCCCGATGCGTTTCAGGATAAATCGCACAAAGGCGTCTATACCGTACGCTCGCATACCGTCCGCGCAGGTCAAGCCGTTTAAAGGGTTTTCAGATGGCGCAGCAAAACCTGAGCGATATCCTCGCAGGAGGCCTGGGTGATTACCGCGCCGATTTTGTGGGCCACGCCCGGCATACCGTAAACCACGCAGGATTCTTCATCCTGTCCAATCGTATAAGCCCCCCGCTTACGCATGGATAGCAAACCGTCCGCGCCGTCCTGTCCCATACCGGTCATGATAATGCCGACCATTTTACACTGCACGTTTTCCGCCATGGAGCGAAACAGAACGTCCACCGAAGGCCGGTGGCCGCTGACCTTTTCTCCAGGCGCGCAGGAAACGGTATATCGGTTACCGATGCGCACAACTTTTGTTTGGTAATCAGCCGGGGCGATCAGGGCCAGGCCGCGGTGGATTTCGTCGCCGTGCTGGGCTTCCCTGACCTCCATACGGCACAGACGGTTCAATCGCTCGGCGTACATCTTTGTAAAGCCCGGCGGCATATGCTGTACGATAAGCATGCCGGGAATGTCCTCCGGCAGGCGTTTCATAACCTCCAGGGTGGCTTCGGTCCCGCCGGTGGAGGCGCCAAGTCCGATGAGGACCTTGTCCGGCGCGGCGTTCACAGGCGGATGAAAGGCCGCCGATACGGGCGCTTTGCCAGGAACCGGCGCGGCTTCCGGGCTTTTTTTAACCCGTACCTTGGCCGTTGCGGCGACCAAAACCTTCTGGGTCAACGTGGTAATAAATTCCGCCTGATGGCTGGACTCGGGCTTTCGGACAAAATCCACGGCACCGACAGAAAGCGCGTCGAAAACCTTTAAATCCAGCGTCGAAACCAAAATCACGGGAACCGGGTGCTCGGGAAGAAACTGCTTCAAAAAGTCAATCCCGTTCATGCCGGGCATTTCCACGTCCATGGTCATCACGTCGGGCCGCAGCTTCTGGAATTTATTTCTGGCGTCCAGCGTGTTGACCGCATAGCCTACTACCTCGATCCTCGGATGGGCGGAAAGGCCCTTTATAATCAGGGAACGGGCGACCATAGAATCGTCGACGACCATGACGCGTATCTTTTTATCAGGCGACATAAATACCCCCCAAAAAATTACAAGTTACTTCTGAAAGGTTGCCGGCGCCAATCTACGATAGGGCGACTTGGGACTTAAATTTTCAGAATAGCTGATCATGAGATAGCCGCCGGGGACAGAGGCGTCGTAAAAGCGCTGCACAAGCGCGTCCTTGGTGGGCTGATCGAAATAAATCATTACGTTGCGGCAAAAAATAACGTCAAATTTCCGCTTGAAACGAATGGGGTCCATCAAATTAAAGGTCTGAAAAATAACGTTGTTTTTGATCTGCGGCGCTACCGCGAAATGGCCGCCGGACGGAACGAAATACTTTTTCTTCCAGGCCGGCGGAATGGTATCCGGCAGGTCGTAAACGCCCCTTCGCGCCTCGGTGAGGGCGCGGGCCGAAATATCCGTGGCCAGCACGCGGGTGTCCCACTGGGAGGCCTGCGGGCCGAGATAATCCAGCAGATACATGGAGATATTATAGGGTTCTTCCCCCGTGGAACAACCGGCGCTCCAGATGGCAAGGTTTTTATCCTTCTGGTGCCGCTGCACAATGTCCGGAATAATATTGTTTTTAAAATATTCCAGATGGTCCTGTTCGCGCATGAAAAAGGTATAGTTAGTGGTCAGCTTGTTGAGCACCAGGGTGACCTCTTCCTCGTCCTTGCTCTTTAAAAGATGATCCACAAAGGCCGAAAAGCTGGTATAGCCCTTTTGCTTGATCGCGACCGACAGCCGTCCGGTAATCAGCTGCCGCTTCTGCGAAAGATCGATACCGTAGGTGGAATGCATAAAGTTGACCAACCTGGTAAAATCTGCGTCCGAAATGGTCATGGGAGAAAACCGCGGCGCGGCGTTTTGATTTTGATTAATCATGGGGCAGCAGCTGCTCGCAATCCAGAACTAGCATAGTGCCGGAACCATCCGGAAGAGCGCACATTCCCGAAACAAGCTTTTGGACGCTTTGAGCCGGCATCGGGCGAATGTCCGCTTTGGGGATATCGATCATCTGATCGACCGAGTCTACGAAAATTCCCATTTCGGTACCGTTTAGATTTAATACGATGACCAGGCAATCTGTTTTTTCAGGCTTCCCAAGGTGCAGGCGGATATCGATGATGGGGATCATCTGGCCGCGCAGATTGATGATGCCGCGGATAAAAGGCGGCAGCATGGGGAGATATGTAATGGTATAGCTGGTGGAGATTTCGATAACGACCTCCGCGTCAACGCCGATTTTCAAATCATCGGTCATGAAAACAAGAAATTTCTGCGAGTCCACAACCTCTTCGGTTGGCGCGAAAGCCGACTCGTTGACCTGATCTTCGGTAATGAACAGCATATCCTCGTTCATCGGCTGCATTCCCTCCTTCGATTAAGCGTTATGCGCGGCCGTATAAAGGCTGAGCACGTCCAGTATGATACTGATGCTGCCGTCGCCCAGCAGGGTACAGCCGTTGATGCCGTACTGCTTGATATTATAGTTATTGATATAGTTGGGAAGCGGCTTTACCACGACCTGCTGCTCTCCCAGAAGCTCGTCGACAAACAGGCAGTAGGAGAAATCGCCGGCCTCCAGCCAAAGCAGAATCCCGTCTTCAATCTTGTCAATGCCCTTTTCCAGGGAATAAAATTCCTTGGTGCGCACAATGGGGTAAAAGTTGCCGATACAGTTAATCATTTCGCCGCTGTTGGAATCATGGATCACATCCTCGGCCGAAACCTTGAAGCTTTGACGGATATTGTTGATCGGGATTGTGAACACCGAGTCGCCCACCGAGACCTCCATACCGTCCATAATGGCCATGGTCAGGGGGATCTTCAGGGTCGTCACCATGCCCTTGCCCGGCTCGCTGGTCAGGCTCACCGTGCCGCCCAGGTCCTCGATGGTGCTTTTGACAACGTCCATGCCCACGCCCCGGCCGGAGAACTCCGTAACCTCGGCGTTGGTGGAAAAGCCGGGCATCATAAGGAAGTTCAGAATTTCCTTATTGGAATAGTCCACATCGGGAGAGGCCAGTCCCTTACGGACGGCCTTTTCCAAAACAGAGCTGTAATTCACGCCCTGCCCGTCGTCCCGGATTTCGATAATCACTTCGCTGCCGGTGTCCCTGGCCGAAAGGATGATCTCGCCAACGGGGTCCTTGCCCACGGCGATACGGTCCTCCTCGGTTTTCTCTAAACCGTGGTCCATAGAGTTGCGGACAATGTGCATAATCGGGTCGCCCAGATTGTCCACGATGGTCTTATCGACCTCAGTGTCCTCGCCGATGAGGGTGAGCTTGGCGCGTTTATTCAGCTTTTTGGTCATATCGCGCACAATACGGTTCATCTTCTGGAAGGTTGCGGAAATCGGAACCATCCGCAGGGCCATGGACACGTCCTGCAGCTCGTCGGTCAGCTTGCGCAGCTGCCGGGCCGATTTGGTGAAGTTATCCAGGCTCAGCCCCTTCAGATCGGGGGAGGCGGTGACCATCGATTCGGTGATGACGATCTCGCTGACCACCGAGCTTAGCTGCTCCAACTTGCTTAAGTTGACGCTGATCAGGCTCTCCTTGGCGGCGTGCTGTCCGGCGGGGGCGGCCGCAGGCGCGGCCGCCGCGGGCTTGGCCGCCGCCTTAGGCTTCTCAGCCTCGGCTTCGGGCTCGGCGAACTGCAGGTCGCGGGCCTCATAGGATTTGATAGAGCCGGCGCCGTTCACGATGGGAACGGCGTTGTTCCGGTCGGCCTCATTGCGGAACATCATGCGGAAGCCGTCTTCAATCACCAGCTCGGCGGAGGCGGGATTTTGCTCCACGTCCTCGGGCACGAAAATAAAGTCGGCCTCGTCGCACACGTCGCGCACGGCGGTGACCAGCATGAAGGCGCGCAGGTTCTCCATGCCGCAGCCCTCGTCAAAATATACCAAAAGCTCATGAGGAAAATCCTTGTTTGCGCCGGGGATATCGGCGGCCGCTTCGGCCGCTTTGCCAGCCGGGGCGGCTTCCTGACCGCCGGACGGGGCCTGGGCCTGGGGAGAAGCGGTCCCTCCTTCGGAAGGCTTGCCGCTAATTTTAGCGATCAGGCTATTAATATCTGACAGGAAACTGTCGATATTCTCAGAGAGGGGTTGATTCGCCTCAATGTTGTCAACCTCTTTGCGGAAAAAGTCAATCGACTGAAATACCAGCTCGAACAGTGTCGGGCGGTTTTCCTCTGAAACGACCGCCATCGTGTTCTCCCGGATAATAAAGAACAGATCTTCAATCCGGTGCGCGATGGTCGCCAGCGTTTCAAACTCCATCATTGCGGAAGAACCCTTAATGGTGTGCATGATGCGGAAAATCTCGGTTACGTCGTCCTGCGAAAACGTGTCCGCCTTTTCCGCTTCAAGGATTATGGATTCCAGCTGCTCAAGCAATGTGTTGGTCTCGTAAATATACATATCCAGAATTTCATTGCCGCTGCCCATATGATAAACACCGCCTTTTTCATTCATCTTAATTTTATATCGACCGCAGGATAACGAAAGTTAATAGATTTTGTAAGGTTTTGTTTTGGGAGGTGTTTCAAATACCAGAGATAATGGGCGCTACCAATCCCGTCCCGGGATATGATAGCAATACGATGAACCGCAATTTGCCGGCTACGCCCGAGACCAACACGCTGATTCAAAACGTCGTGGATCCCGGCCGCGTGGTCGGGCCGGACGGGCGGACCGAGCAGCAGGATAACGGCTCTCTGGTCGATTCGGGGAATATCCGGTACGATTCCAATTTTCAGACCTTTCTCCAGCGTTTAAGAGAGGCCCCCAACCTGGCGGAATGTCTGACCAAGCTTTTTACGGCCAAGGAAGGCACGGTGGTCCTTTCCGGCATGAGCGAGGGCGTGGCCGCCGAAATGGCCCAGGCCGTTTCCATGCTCCGGATGGACCCGGAACAGCTTTTGGATTTTCTTACGGGACAGTTCAAAACGGCCAACAGATTCGGCGGGGCCTTTTTCGCTCTGCTCCGCAGCGATTACGCCAGGGCCTCCTCTGACAGTACCCGGATGGATATCCTGCAATTTTTGAAGGCTTATGTGGACTATTCCTCCAAAGAACATTTAGAGGGGAACATCCTAAAAAATCTAAAGGGTATGGCCGACGCCATGCCCCAAAAATGGTCCGATACCCTCAAGGAGCTGACGGCCCAGACCAAAAACCTCATCGCCGCCGGCGACCGAAAGGAAACCCTGACCCTTTTGCGGCAGGAGGTATTCCCGCTGATGTCGGCCTATGTCAAGCAGACCCACGACCTGGGCTACGCCAGGCAGCTGCTAAGTCTTTTAACCCTGGATATGTCCCGGTATGAGAACGGGTCGGAGGAAAATCTGTTGCAGATGTATCACCGCATGGTGAGCTACGGCACCCTAAAGGACCAGCTGGGGGAGATAGACGACACGTCCCTGCTCAAGCTGCTGGATATGAACAAGTTTCCGGAAAACACGCCTGCCAGCCAGTTTGCCGGTCGTCTGTCGGCCGCCGCCGCCCGCGCGCTGGGCGGCGAGGGAAGCGCCGAGACCCAGGAGGTCTTTCAGCAGCTGGTGGGCGCCATGCTGGTAAACGAGAGCGTCTATATGCCGGTCAACCATTTTATCCTTCCGCTGGAGTGGAACGGAAAGTTCCTCTTTTCCGAGATGTGGGTCGATCCCGACGCCGGGGAGGAATCCTCCTCCAAGGGCCGCCCCGAGCGCACGGTCAAAATCCTCTTTAAAATGGACGTGCAGGACCTGGGGCTCTTCGACGTTCTTCTGACCAGCGCCGGCGGAAAGGTAAATCTGCATGTCGCCTGCCCTGAAAAAGCGGTTCCCTTTTCGGAACGGATCGGGCAGGCCATGCAACGCATTATCGTCGACAACGGGTTGACGGCCGAAGCCGTCAACGTGCGCCGCATGGAGCGTCCGGTCGCCCTCACCGAGGTGTTTCCACAAATATTTGAAAGGAAGAACGGGATCAATGTCAAAGTCTAAACAGGCGAAATCCTCGGTGAAAAGCGCCGTTGCGCTGCAATACGGCGCGGAGGACGCCGCGCCGATCGTGGTAGCCTCGGGCATGGGGTATATGGCGGAAAAAATCGTGGAGGCGGCCACCGACAACGGCGTGCCGATTTATGAGGACAATTCCTTGGCTACGGTTTTGGCCCAATTGCAGCTCGGACAGGAAATTCCGGAAGAACTCTATAAAGCCATTGTAGAAATATATGTTTATTTCCTCCGTTTTGATCCGACCCAGAAGGAAGAGGAAACGGCAGAGGACAAGTAAGCCTTAGAGTGTTTAAACCCCAAAAACGATAAATGGGATGGAAAGAAAAAACGCAAGAAACGCTATACGCTCTGCGTATACTTTTGCGAGGCCCTCGATGGGTCGGGTGAAAATCTACATTTCAAGGACTTTTTTATGCCTCCATCTCCTTATATGAGCAAAATATATTCGTTTTTTAGCACACTCTAGAGCGGACGACGGGAAAGGAGCGGGATTATGGCGGGAAACGGCGAAAAATATGTGCTTCTCGACGGCAGCGGCAAACCCCTGGCCTACGGCCAGCTGGAAAACGCCGCGGACGGCGGCGAGCTGCGGATCCATATACCGACGGCCAAGGCCTCGGCTGTTTTAAAGCATACCGAGCTATGGCTTGCCAAGGAGATGGGACGCGCGCCAGAGTTGTTTGGCCAGGTCCTTACATACAGGGACGGCGTCCTTTATTTAAGTCGGCAGGACCTGGGGAAAAGCCTGCGGCAAAACCTGCGGGTTTCCACCTTTTTTGATACCTTTTTGTACCGCATGGAAAACGGCCGGATAAAACGGTATAAAGTGGTGTCCTATGATCTCAGCTGCGGCGGCATCGCCTTTTTTTGCGATACCCCCCTCCCGATTGGGGAAGGCTTTGAAATCGTCATTCCTCTTACGGCCAAGCCGCTGCTGCTCCAGGGTCAGGTCCTCCGGCAGGAGCAGATTGAGGGCCGGACCTTATACGCGGCAAAATTTGCGGACCTGTGCGAAGGCGAGGAATCCATGGTCCGCGAGGCCGTATTCAGTCTGCAGCTCAGCCAGCGCGGCCGCGGTAAACAATAAAAACAGGCGGCGTCCGCCAGGTATGCCGCCGCACGAAAATCGATTTTCCTTTGCACAGATTTGCTGGAGGCAATCTATGCAAAACAGGCGTCCGGACCGTCCCGGCCTGGAGGCCTTTGGATGAAAAGAAGCAGGGATAGAGAGGTGTCGGAACTTGCCCAGAGCAAACAAAGCCAGCAAGCAGGAACAGGAATTAAAGCTTCGGTCGGGAATGACGGTGGAGGTCTTGACGCGGGACAATCAGGTGGTATTTTTGGCCCGGGTGGTGGAAATGCACGATAAATCGGTAAAGCTGACCAGCGTTTCGGGGGACGATGTTCCGCAGGTCTTCTACAATGCCGAAATCAAGCTCAGAAGCTTTCTTTCGGATATGAAAACCGTATTATTTGAAGGCGTGGTACGGGGCAGCTCAGAAAACTTTTGGATCATAGAAGAACTGAAGGGCCAAGTGCGTCAGGGCCGGGCCTTTTACCGGCAGTCGGTTTCCACCAAAGCCCACGTATCCTGCGTGAACGGCATTTACGCTCCCAACAGAAAACGGGCCGACGGCGGAAAAATCGCCGCCTGCGATATACTGGATATCAGCGGCGGCGGTGTGAGGGTTAGCTGTAAAGAAAAGTTTGAGGAGGGAGACTGGCTTTTTATTATGGACGCGAATTTTGCGCCTGTCAAGGATCAGTTTTCCTTTACCTGCCGGGTGCTGCGCGTGGAGTTTAAGCGCAATATGTATATTTACGGCTGTCAGTTTGAAGGACTGTCCCAAAAGGAGCAGGATCGGCTGATCGAAGCGATTTTTGTGCTGCAGCGGGAGGAAACGCAGCATAAATCGGGAAGAAGAGGCTGGTAATTCCGGCCTTCCCCCACAAAAAGGAGCCGTTTGGTTTTTGGACGGTTCGGTATAGATTGTCTTTGATTTAGGAGCAGGCGCATCCGCCCTTTTCCGGGTGCGCCTGTTTTTTTTGCAGTGCGCGTGCGCTCCCTTCCCGCACGTCTAGTATCTACCCTGCCGCCGGCAAATAAGTGACATTTAAAAGACATCGCTCCTTGCCATTTTAAGCTTTTTATATTAAAATGATCTTATGCAATACATTTTGAGAGCGGCGAATGCATTTCAGCTTTCTGCCGCATCGAATTTTTGAGATACTTTCACATGAAAAATGCGGAGGTAAAGCCTATGAGTAAACAGCAACAGCACAAGCAAAAAATTTTGGTTGCAGATGATTCTGAAATGAATCGTCTGATTTTGACCGATATGCTGGGGGACGAATATGAAATTCTTGAGGCGGAGAACGGCCTGCAGGCCGTCGAGGCGATACAAAAGCATGCCGACGAGCTTTCTCTGATCCTGCTGGATATTGTGATGCCGGAAATGGACGGCTTTGGCGTCCTGAATATAATGGAAAAAAATCAATGGCTGGAAAGTCTGCCCGTTATTATGATTTCTTCCGAAAGCGACGCGGTCCATGTAAAGCAGGCCTACGAGATGGGCGCTACGGATTTTATCAGCAGACCCTTTGACACCTTAATCGTACACCGCCGGGTAGTAAATACGATTCTGCTCTACGCCAAACAGAAAAAGCTGATTGAGCTGGCGGTGGATCAGATTTATGAAAAAGAGCACCAGAACGGTCTGATGATCGACGTTCTCAGTCATATCGTAGAATTTCGAAACGGAGAAAGCGGACAGCATGTCCGCAACGTCCATGTTTTGACCGAGCTGCTGCTCAAACGTCTTATGGAAAAAACGGATCGTTATCCTCTTTCCTGGGCGGATATTTCTCTCATCAGCACGGTCTCCGCGCTTCATGACATCGGCAAAATAGCCATTGACGAGGCCATTTTAAACAAGCCGGGCAAGCTGACGGATGAAGAATTTGAAGTGATGAAAACCCATTCTCTCATTGGCGCGCAAATGTTAGAACAGATGACGATTTATCAGGATGAACCGCTCATAAAGGTCGCCTATGAAATCTGTCGTTGGCATCACGAACGGTATGACGGAAGAGGCTATCCAGACGGTTTGAAGGGCGACGAAATCCCGATTTCCGCCCAGGTTGTGGCTCTAGCCGACGTTTACGACGCCATGACCAGCGAAAGGGTATATAAAAGGGCTATGCCCCATGAGGACGCTATTCAGTTCATTTTAGAAGGCAAGTGCGGCGTCTTTAATCCGCTGGTGTTGGAGTGTCTCACCGATATCGCCGACGGTCTTCGCGAGGCCCTGGTCTCCTCGGAAGGAGATGAAGAAGCCATCCGAAATATTGCCGAGGAAATGCTGCATCAAAAAGATCTGACCGATTTAGAGCACAGCAGCTATTGGAACGCCAGCCAATAAACGCTGTACCGTTTTAGCCGCGGTGGAACCTATGGAAACCCATCCGCAGCAAATGAGAGCCGGATGTTTCATATATCGGCCGGCGCTTTTCTGCAAGTTTTAAAAGGGCGGCTCTTAAAAGGGGACAGGCCCGGATACCGGCGGGACGTAAAGGATCACACAAAAATGTACGCAAAGCGTATAGCGGGCAAATGAACAGAAAGAAGGGTGAATATGACATTTCAAGAGTTTTATCAAACCATCGGTGGAGATTACAATGAGGTTCTGGCGCGTTTGAGCAGCGAAAGACTGGTTCAGAAATTTGTGCTGAAATTCCCCCTGGACGGAAGCTATGACCTGCTTTGCAGCGCCTTGGAAACCGGTAATCGCGAGGAGGCCTTTCGCGCCGCCCATACGATAAAAGGTATTTGTCAGAACCTTGGATTTACCCCCTTGCTTACATCGAGCAGCAGTCTGGCGGAAGCTTTACGGTCTGGAGAAGCCGTGGATACCTCGGCTCTGGCGGAACAGGTAGGCGAGGATTACCGGCAGGTTATTACGGCTATCCAAGCCTTAGACGTCTAAGACGCAGCTTTCGGAAAAGAGCCGATAGACGTCATAGAATCTCTTTTTAAAGGTCAAAACGATATCTATCTTTTGAGAAGCATCCCTTGCGGGAAGCAATCAGAGGCGCTTTCGCGCCGCGGCCGCTAGAGCGGCCAAAGACCATGCGCTTAGATGTCGAAAATCTGCATCATTTCTTGGTATTCAAACAGATTCTATCGAATCATCCAAAAAAATCAGCGGCCGGCTTTGCGCCAGACGCTGATTTTTTTATTGGATATAAAGGTTACGGGTCTTTCTACATCGCGCAGGCCGCTGAGATGGCCAAAGACTATGCGCCAGCCCTTCTAAATAAAAACCGATTCGAGATACGGCAGGGTTCACGCGTCATCCTAAGTACCTCCTAAGTATGGCAATAAACATATCCATATCTATAGGTTTGGCAATATGCGCGTTCATGCCGTTTTTCAGGGCCGCCTCCTTGTCCTCCTCCATGGCGTTGGCCGTCATGGCGATGA
>JAAVYX010000108.1 GCA_022791355.1 Clostridiales bacterium
CAAAAGATGGGGTCGCGCCTCGCGATCAAGTATTGGTGTATTCCGATAAGGATACCTGGCGCGAAACCTCCCACTCAACTAAATCAAAAAAAGGAAAATCTGGCGCGAAACCTCTATCTTACTAAGAAAAAAGAAAAGCATAACCTCACTGCCGCTCGGAGGCGGTAACCAACACGCTGTAGGTCCCCACCTGCCAGACCGTATCATATCCCGAAACCCGGATGCGGACGTTTACGGTATGCTCCCCGGCCGGCTTACCGCTCATATCCACTTCGGCGTAGACGGCGGCTCCGTCGAGGGCGTTGATCACCGCCTCCGGCCCTGCGATTTTGACGTTGCGCAGGGCCTGGGACGCGCCGGCCTGCAAATTATCGGCTATATTCACAGGCACAAAGTTAGAGACGTCAAAGGTCCGTTCCGCTATGGCGCCGATATTGATGGTTACGGTGACCGATTCCAAATTTTCCAAGCTCTTGACGCCATTGGGAAGCTTGGGCGTACAGCTGAACTGGGTGGAGTTGGCGCTGATATTGTCAAAGTCGATGGGGCTCAGCTCGATATACTCCAGAGAATCGATAATTTCCGGCTGCCCCAGCACCCGGATACTGTTCGCGTTCAGGGTATAGCTGATAGGAGTAGCCTTGTAAGCCGCAGGGGCGTTTGTAAAGGCGGCCCGCAGGGGAAGCTCCCGGCTCTTGGAGATGGGAACGGTGATCTTCAGCTCGGTAAAGCTCAGGGTAAAGGGAGCGGGATCGATAGCCTCGCCGTTTTCATCCAGCAGGACGAGCTTGGCGTCAAAGCTTTCGGTGGCGCTCATACGTTTATTGACCGTGGCCACGGCCTGCACCGACGCCAGCTTATTCATCTCGGTACGGGGACCTCTGATCTCCACCTGGGCATTGGCCGTGTCGGTCACCACCGCCGATTCCGCAATCAGCCCGTCGGCCGCGCTGGCCCCTTCGGCCACGGCTTGCACCGGCAGTCTCTTGGTGTCAATATGGTCAAAGGTAACCTCCAACGTGGAAGGGGTGATGCTTACAATCGAATAGTCTCCCGTCTTTGCGCTGTTTTTGACGGCAGTGAGGGGAACCTCATATACGCCCGGCGCGGTAACCTCGGACAGGGAGGCCGAAACCAGAATATCAGAGGCCGACAGGGCGCTGATGGTATAGCTGGAGCCGCTGACCTTCACGTTGACCTTTTCGCCCATGCCGCCGCTGACCACATCCAGTCCCAGGGCGCCCACGGCGGTATTCTCGGTGGTGATATTCACGGTGACGTCGCTGATGGTCCGCTCTCTGGAGGCGTTCTGGGTGATATTGACCGACATCCAGAGAATTAAGGAGGCGACAATGGCAAAGGGCAGGACAAAATGATTGTTGTAGAACAAACCGCCCAGGGAGAACTTCTCTTTTTCCCGCGTCTTACGCGCCATGCTTATTCCCTCCCCGCTTTTTGAAACGATCCAGCAGTTTGCGCCGGTCGGTTTCGTCCTCGTCGTCCAGCAGGTAGGTCTCCAGCTGAGCGCGCAGGGTTACGCCGTTAAAGCCCCGGGTGATGACCCCGTTGACGGCGATAGAGATATTGCCGGTCTCCTCCGAAACCACAACCACAACCGCGTCGGAATTTTCGCTCATGCCGATGGCGGCCCGATGGCGGGTGCCAAGCTCCCGGCTCAGCTCGGTATTGGGGGTCAAGGGCAGGATACAGCCGGCCGCGTGCACACGGGCGGCCCGCAGGATCATGGCGCCGTCGTGAAGAGGGGACTTGGGATAAAAAACGTTGCAGATCAGGGGCTGGGCCGGCGCCGCGTCTACCACCGTGCCGGTATTGATAATTTCGCCCAAGGGGGTGGAACGCTCAAAAACCATCAGCGCGCCCACCTTTTGGTCCTGCATTGTCTGGCTGGCCTTGCAGACCGCGTCGATACATCCCCGCATTTGCAGCCTGCGCTCGTCAGGCGTCTGGCCGAAGCCGAAGGCGCTCAGGTTGCTGCGGCCCATGCGCTCCAGGGCCCGGCGGATTTCCGGCTGGAAAATAATCACCACGGCGATGATCGCATAGTCGAACAGCTTGGTCAGCAGCCAGGTCAGACTGACCATATCCAGCCACTGGGCCAGCAGGAAAATGACCAGCAGGATCACAATCCCCTTCAAAAGCAGCTGGGCGCGGGTTTCCCGCACCAGCTGAATGCCCTTATAAATAATAAAGGCCACAGCGATAATATCCAGCACGTCCACCACGTTTATGGTGCTGAATACGCCTACGATTTGGTTCCATAGGGTGGAAAAAAAGTCCCCTATACTGGTTAAAAGCATACCCATGCGGCGTTCATCCTTCTCTATGCGGCAGCATATATTATACGCCTTGCGTAAATTTTTGCGAGGGCCTCTCGCACTCTACATCGCAGAGCGTCCCTTACGGGAAGCAATGAACGCCCAAAGAGCGTTCATAAAGATAGGCCGAGCGACAGTCTATACGCTTTGTTATTAATATAATAATCATTTCCATCTAAACACAGATACAGCCAGCAAAACAGCTATTTATGTTATTTTATCATAGGGAGTTTTCAAATACAAGGGATATAAGAATATCGTAATATGTTATCTTTCCTATTTTCCTGCCGATTGAACTATTTCTCCCGTATGGGCAGACGGATCACAGTTTTCAGCTTTTCCGGCGCTGTTTTCCGGGGATCGCCCAGATAAATTTCATGATGACGGCGGCCGGTATAGTCCGCTACATAATTATGGGCCTCCAAATATTCCCGCAGAGAGTGGATGGTTGCGGGCTCCTCGTCATAGGGTCCAATATGCATACACTGAACGCAAAGCCCTTCCGACAGGGGCATCAGCCGGGCCCTTGCCGTATCCATGCCTTTCCTGCGGGCCGCCTCCTCCTGGGCCCACGCAAATACCTCCCCGGTCACAAAGGCGGGCAGGCGGATCATGGAGATCCACCGAAAATCCGCTTTATTCTGAAAATCTGCTGGCGGGCCGCCGTCCTTGGTCCACCAAAGCCCCTCCAAGGGCGGCACCACGTAGGGAAAATAGCCTTCGATGACCCGGGCGCCCTTATAGCTCATCTTAATGGTGTAAGAAATACTATATAGTATGTCCAAAGCCGCGGCGTATTCTCCGTCCGGCCGGTTGGGATCTCCCCTTCCCTCCACCGCCACATACTGCATTTCCGGCGTCCGGATGACGCTGGGCTGCCTTGTAGGCTGGTACAGCTCCTTATACTCTTTCTTATAGTCAAAGGACATATTTTCTCTTCCCTTCCGCTAATAAGAGTAAGAACGGTGTAATAGTCGGAAAGCGATTATTACGTCAGACGGGCGGCCCGCCCTGAAGCGGCGGACAGAAGCCCTGCTGCCAATTATACCCGTTTATAGTATAATTATATCAGCATAACGCCGGCGCCGCAATGCCCAAACCGGACAAACGCAAAAAACCGGCCGTGTCCGGCCGGTTTTTCCAGAGAGAGAATTTCTCTCAATAATTACGGGCGTTTCTCTGCTTTCGGTCGATCTGCCGCAGGACCTCCAACACCCGGCTGATTTCCTCCGGCCGGGTAAAAACCGAGGGACAAAAGCGCACGGTTCCCTGGTCCAGCGTACCTATGCGCTTGTGGGCGGCCGGCGCGCAGTGCAGACCCGCTCGGGCAGCGACGCCGGCCTTATCCAGCAGCGCGGCTGTCTCAGGGCTGGACAGGCCGGACACGTTAAAGCTGAGCACCGGCGCATACAGTCCTTGACAAGGGCGGCCGGTATACAGGCGAATGGAGGACATCTCCTCCATAGCGTCGTACAGCCGGGTTATCAGCCGTAGCTCGTGGGCGTAGATGCGGGCCGGCCCCTTTTTTTCCACAAAGTCGATACCGGCTCTAAGGCCTACGATCCCCGGCGTGTTAATGGTGCCGCTTTCCAGCCGTTCGGGCAGTTCGTCCGGCTGCAAAAGGCTGATGGAGTTGGTGCCTGTCCCGCCTTCTATGAGGGTATCGGGCAGGTCGGCCGCGCAGATAAGCAGGCCGGTCCCCATGGGAGCGTAGAGCCCCTTATGGGCGGCGACGCACAAAAAGTCGATACACATTTCCTGCATATCGATGGGCAGAATACCGGCCGACTGGGCCGCGTCCACTGCAAAAAGTATCCCGCGTTCCCGGCAAAACCTGCCGATATCGGCTATGGGCAGGATCGCGCCGGTGACGTTGGAGGCGTGGGTACAGATCACCAGCTTGGTGTTGGGCTTTACAGCCCGTATAAAGGAACGCAGCGTGGCCTCCGGGTCCTCAAAAATAACCTCGGCCACGTCGTAGGCCACCCCCTGCCGCGCCAACTTCTCCAAAGGCCGCATCACGGCATTATGCTCCAACGAAGAAGTTACCGCGTGATCGCCGGTATGCAGCAGGCCCTTTAAAACAAAATTCACGGCCTCGGTGCAGTTCAGGGTGAAAACCACCCGTTCCTCCGAAGGCGCGTGAAAAAAATCCGCCGCTTTTTTGCGGCAACCGTAAACCGCTTCCGCCGCCGACAGAGACATCTGGTGTCCGCTTCGGCCGGGATTGGCGCTGTATTGTCTAAGCGCCACGGCCACGGCCTCCCGCACGGCGGGAGGCTTGGGACTGGTAGTGGCCGCATTGTCCAAATATATCATTTTAAAAACCTCTCTTCTGACCTGCGCCAAATTCTATACGCCTGCGCACATTCCCGTAGGAGCCCTTCCGCACGCCTTTTCAGCGTCCCGGTTCGGCCCCCGGCCAAATCGGGAAC
>JAAVYX010000016.1 GCA_022791355.1 Clostridiales bacterium
CTCCCCCTCGGGCAGGTGGGAAAAGTGCTTGAAAATGTAGTCCGACACCACGATGGACAGCACCGCGTCTCCCAAAAACTCCAGCCGTTCGTTGGAGCCCTCGGGCAAGCGCATCTCGTTGGCGTAGGAGGAGTGAGAAAGGGCTCGCTCCAGCAGCTTTTTGTTTCGAAAGGTATAGCCGATTTTCTCTTCCAGTTTCTTCATAGCTCACAACCTGATTTCCGGATAATATTTTCCTTAGAGTCTGCATGTATAGTGGGAAGCTAGCGTGTGTTTGAAAACCAAAGAATTGACGTAGATTTATCTGCGGCCGCTCTAAGCGAATGGCCCAAGATCGGCCATTCCTTCGTCCAGGCGCTAAAGCGCCCTCTAAGAGCGTCCCTTGCGATACGCAGCGGACAGCCTTCGGCTGTTCGCTCAAGCCCCTCGCAGCACAATCTTCGTTTTGAGAATTTTTGACCTCTCCTTGCCTGGACAAATATACGTCGCTTGGTCGTTTTAAAACGCAGGATAGCGTCTGCAAAAGGCAGCTTTCAGCCGGCCAAGACGGCTTTTCGCAGGCCGCACCGGCGCATGGCGGGAACTTATGGCACGGCGCGGTCGAAAACGGCCTGTGCAAAGAGCATGTACAGGCTGCTCTATCCGCTTTTACTGCTGCTCGCTTTGTTTCGCCTCGGCCATTTTGGACAAATCCGCCGATATAGCGCCGATCACGTCGCCCTCCACCGAGAGCTTGGCCTGCCGGACGGCGTTTTTGATAGCCAGGGCGTTGGAGCTGCCGTGGGCCTTGATGACCGGCTTGCGGATACCCATGAGAGGCGCGCCGCCGATGGTGGCGTAGTCCATTTTGGACTTGAGGCCCTTGAGCCCGGGCATGACCATGGAAGCCGCGATTTTGGATTTGAAATTCGCCTTGAAAATCTCCTTGACCATACCGAACATGGTCCCGGCCACCCCCTCGGTCAGCTTCAAGACCACATTGCCGGTAAACCCGTCGGTAACGACAATGTCGCAGAAGCCGGCGGGAATGTCCCGGGCCTCGGCGTTGCCGATGAAGTTGACCGGGGCCTTTTGCAGCAGGGCGTAGGTCTGCCGCTGTAGGTCTCCTCCCTTGGTCTCCTCCGCGCCGATGTTGAGCAGGCCAACGGTGGGGTTCTCCAGACCCTGCACCTTTTTCATGTACACCGAGGCCATCACCGCGAACTGTACCAGCATCTCGGGCCGGCACTCGGCGTTGGCGCCGATGTCCAAAAGGAGAAAATGGCCGTTCTTTGCGGGAATGAAGGAGGCCAGCGCCGCCCGCTTTACCCCCTTGATCCGTTTGACGATAAAGGTCGCCCCCACCACCACCGCGCCGGTGGAGCCGGCCGAAACAAAGGCGTCTCCCTGCTCCTCGGCCAGGGCCTTAAGCCCCACGGCCAGGGAGCTGTTGGCTTTGGACTTGATGACCTCGCCGGGCTCGTCGTGCATGGTTAGTATGTCCGGCGCGTGGAGGATATCCATATGCGCCAAGGAAATTCCGTTCTCCCCGGCGCATTTGCCGATGGCCTCCGCGTCGCCCGACAGGAGAATTTCCACCCCCAGCTCCTTTACGGCCATTTCGGCCCCCTTCAGGATTTCCAGCGGCGCGTTGTCCCCGCCGAAAGCGTCCAGTACGATCTTCATATGTATCCTCTCCTGTCCTTATGAAAGTTTCGGGTTTAAAGACCGCAGTCCGCGCGTTTTACGCGTCCCGCGCTCCCTTCGGATTTCGTGTTCGGATTCCTTGTATGAATAAGAAGCAGCCCACGGTCCAAAAAGCAATCGCAAAAAGGAGGGGACACTTCACCAGATAGAACATCGCGCCAAAGACGGCAAAACAAAACCCGGCTATAAACTGTACCGCCTTCATATTCCCACACGAAAAGGCCAGAAACAGACAGGGAAAAGTCAGAAAAACAAGTCCGCCTAAAAGCAGGGGCAGATTGGCGCTCTGCTCCGTAAAAACGACCCTTTCCGGGTTGTCGGGATCATATTTTATAGACTCCCAGCTGCCTAATTCCGGAACATTGCCAGTGACATAATCTGTCATAACGGTATATTCCTCGTTGTTCGCAAGAAAAGAATAGTACAGCCAATACGTCGTTTTTTCCTCTGTCGATTCATACGGCTTCTTATCCGTATAGACGGCCGCCGTCTCCACCCAACGGCGGCTTTGTATCTCTTTTTCATAGACGTCCTTGGCGCCCAAAAAGGTGATGAAAAGACCTACAAGCGCAAAGGCAGCCATAAAGAAAGGCAGCAACGGATTCCTTTTCACAGCGGCCTCCCTCCTCTTACGGCTTGGTCATCCCCTTTTCTTCTCCTTGACTGCCCGTCAACCCCTGCGCGTCAAACCAGGCCAGCGACCGGGCGGACAGGGCTGCGTACCGCGCCTGCTTGTCCCGTATGCGCTCGGGCAGGGGGGGCAGCACCCCGAAGTTGGCCCCCATAGGCTGGAAGTGTTTGACGGTTTCATCGCTGATATACCGGGCCAGCGCGCCGGTCATGGCGGTATCCGGCGGGACGAAGGGCGCCTCGCCCTTCAGCCGTCCCACGGCGTTGATACCGGCCAGAATACCGGCCGCCGCTGATTCCATATACCCCTCTACCCCGGATAGCTGACCGGCGATAAACACCTGGGGCCGGGCGCGCAGGGAAAAGTCAGCACTCAGCAGCCGGGGCGAATCGATAAAGGAGTTGCGGTGCATGACCCCGTAGCGGACGAACTCGGCCTCCCGCAGGCCGGGAATCATGGAAAAGACCCGTTTTTGCTCGGGAAATTTCAGATTGGTCTGAAAGCCCACCAGATTATACATACTGCCAGCGGCGTTTTCCCGCCGCAGCTGCACCACCGCCCAGGGACGATGGCCGGTGCGGGGGTCCTTGAGCCCCACCGGCTTCAAGGGGCCGAACCGGATGGTATCCGCCCCTCTTTTGGCCATGATCTCGATGGGCATACAGCCCTCGTATACGGTCAAAGGCTTATCAAAGTTCTTGAGAGGGGCGGCCTCGGCCCCGGTCAGGGCGGCGCAAAAGGCCTCGTATTCCTCCCTGTTCATGGGACAGTTGATATAGTCCCCCTCGCCCTCCTCCCCCCGGCCGTACCGGGAGGCCCGGAAGGCGACCGACATATCCACGCTGTCGGCCGTTACGATGGGGGCGGCCGCGTCGAAAAAGCTGAGGGTGTCCCTGCCGCACAGGGCCTTGATATCCTCGGCCAGGGCCCCGTCGGTCAGAGGGCCAGTGGCAAGGATGGTCACCCCTTCACGGGGAACCTGATCCACCCGCTCCTCGATCAGCCGAATACGGGGGTGGTTTCTGATTTTCTCGGTGACGTAGCCGGAAAAAACCTCCCGGTCCACGGCCAGCGCCCCGCCGGCGGCCACGCCGCTGACGGCCGCCGCCTCCATACAGATCGACCCCAGCCGCCGCATCTCCTCCTTTAAAAGGCCCGCGGCCGACTCCAGCCGGGCGGCCTTTAGGGAGTTGGAACAGACCAGCTCGGCCAGCAGAGGCGAATGATGGGCAGGCGACATACAGGCCGGCTTCATCTCGTATAAATCCACGCGGGCTCCCCGGTTGGCCGCGGCCCAGGCCGCCTCGCATCCGCAGAGCCCCGCCCCGATAACGGTCAGTCTCATCCTTGGGTCTCCTTACCGGCCGCCTTTTTATCGGACTTTTCCGCCGTCTTCTTGGCGGTGGACTTGGCCGCCGTCTTTTTCGCCGCCGGCTTGGCGGGGGGGTTCTTGGCCGCCGTTTTTCCTGCGGACTTGCCGGCGGATTTGGACGCCGCCTTCTCTGTGGACTTGGACGCCGTTTTGGCGGAGGACTTGGCGGCGGTTTTCTTAGCCGTCTCGGGCGCGTCGTCGTTGAGCTCGGAGGGCGCGTTTTTACGGCTCTTGCGCTCGGCCTTGGTGGAGTAACCGCAGGCCTCGTCCAGACAGGCGATGATACCGCCCCGCTGCTTAAACAGGGTCTTGCCGCACTCGGGACATTTTTCGGCCGTGGGCGTATCCCAGGTCATGAAGCCGCAGGCCGCTCCCTTTTCGCAGCCGAAATACTTGTGCCCATTCTTGGACTTTCTCTCCAAAATCTTGCCGCCGCACAAGGGGCATAAGCCGGGGGTTTCCTTGACGATGGGCTTGGTGTTTTTACATTCGGGATAGCCGGGACAGGCCAAAAACTTGCCGAACCGGCCGGATTTGATGACCATCTTACGCCCGCAGAGCTCGCAGGTTACGTCGGTCTCAATATCCGGCACCTTCAGGCGCACCCCGTCCATGGCCTTCTCGGCTTCCTCCAAGGTGTGCTCGAACTTACCGTAAAACTGGTCGATAACCTTCACCCAGCCCAGCTTGCCCTCCTCGATGGTATCCAGCTCCTTCTCCATGTCGGCTGTGAAGCCCACGTCCACAAAGGTGGCGAAATGATCCATCAACAAACCGGTGACCACCTCGCCCAAGGGGGTGGGCTTTAAGGATTTCTTCTCCCGTTCGATGTATTCCCTTCCCAATATATTGGAGATGATGGGCGCGTAGGTGGAGGGACGGCCGATGCCGTATTCGTCCAGGGCTTTGATGAGGGTGGGCTCGGTGTACCGGGCCGGGGGCTGGGTGAAGTGCTGGTTGCCCTCCATGCTTTTGACCCCCAGTACGTCCTTTTCGGCCAGGGGCGGCAGGGCCCCGCCGGTCTCGTCCTCCTCCTCGTCCTTCCCCTCCTCGTACAGGGCGGTATAGCCGTCGAACCGGACGGTGTAGCCGCTGGCCTTGAACAGGTAATTTTCCCCGTCCCCGGCCGTCTCGGCCAGGATGCCGGCCGAGATGGTATCCTGTATGCAGGCGGCCATCAGGCTGGCGATAAACCGCTCCCAGACCAGCCGGTAGAGCTTATACTGATCCAGGGTCAGACTATCCCGCACCTGGTCGGGCGACAGGCTGGCCACGGTGGGCCGGATGGCCTCGTGCGCGTCCTGCGCGCCGGACTTGGTTTTGTAGTACCGGGGCTTTTCGGGCAGATAGTTTTGTCCATACCGCCCGGTGATGTAGGCGTTGCCGGCCGCTCTGGCCTCCTCGGAAATGCGCAGGGAGTCGGTACGCATATAGGTGATAAGGCCCATGGTGCCCAGGCCTTCCACGTCCACGCCTTCATACAGCTCCTGGGCGGCCTTCATGGTGCGCCGGGCCTGGAAGCCCAGCTTCCGGGAAGCC
>JAAVYX010000109.1 GCA_022791355.1 Clostridiales bacterium
ATTTAGCGCAGTCGGTCATATTTTTCAAACAAGCCCTAATATTAAGATAGAAAAAATCTGGTGTGAATCCTCCCCCTAAACGAAAAAGTCACAGTAAACCTAAAAGAAAAGTCTATAGCCTTTTTTCTGGTTTTACCAGCATAATGATGCAGCCATGACGCAAATAAGGCATACTATAGGTATCACAAAAGCGAAAACCGGGGAGTGAGAAAATGATACATATCCTGATTGTAGAGGATGAAAAGCCCATATCCGACCTGCTGCGCTTGAGCCTCACAAAGGCGGGCTATCACTGCACCTGCGTCTATGACGGCGCCAGCGCCGCGGACGCCATTGAAAAGGAAATATTCGACCTTATCCTGCTGGACGTTATGCTCCCCTGCGTCAACGGCTTTGAGCTGATGGAATATATTCGGCCCATTGGGATTCCGGTGATTTTTCTCACCGCCAAAAACGCGGTGGACGACCGGGTGAGAGGCCTGCGGATGGGGGCGGAGGATTATATCGTAAAGCCCTTTGAAATTCTTGAGCTGCTGGCCAGGGTCGAGGGGGTGCTGCGCCGGCACGGGAAGCTCCAGGCCGCCATCAGCATTGGCGGGCTGGAAATCAACACCCTGTCCATGATCGTCACAAGGGACGGCCAGGAGATCGCCCTGACCAAAAAGGAGTATGACCTTTTGCTGCTCTTTGCCCGCAACCCCGGCATTGTGCTTTATAAAAGCACCATTTACGAGCGGGTTTGGGGCGGCGAGTACCCCGAAAGCACCCGAACGGTTGAGCTGCACGTCCAGCGCATGAAGAAAAAGGTGGGCTGGAACAAGCGGCTGAGCCCCGTTTATACCGTCGGCTACCGTCTGGAGGTGTAGGCCTTGCGCTTTTGGCTGCGACTGATCCTCTCCATCTCCCTGCTCATCGCCCTGTCCTTTGGAATCGGCGGCGCCTGCCTGGTCTCCACCTCCTTTCAGACGGCCCTGCGCGATGAAAAGACGGCGGCCATGCACGCCTATCAAATGGTGCGCAACACCCTATATTTGCTCAATTCCCTAGGCGAAAAAACCGATTATGAAAATATGGCCGACGCGCTGGGCCAGATGGAGCAGCGGGGCGCGGCCCGCTGGCAGGCCCTTTCCCTACAGTCGGAGGAGCGCTCGGTATACCAGAGCGGCGACCGCTCCCTGTTTGCGACCGACCTGCCCCGGCCGGTCTCCAACGAGTGCGTCTATGCGGTGGTTCGGGGAGAAAAAGGGGTCTATCTCCAGGTGCTCAGCGCCATCCTTACGGCCGAGGACCAGCTTTGGTTACAGGCCTGCTTCGACCTTTCCCCGGCATATGAGGCCAGGGAAACCCAGCAGCGGCTCTTTCTCATCATCTATTTGGCCGTGGTAGCCCTGGGCGTTCTGATGGCGGCCGTCTTGTCCTTCGCCCTGACCAAGAAGCTGCGGCGGCTGGCCGTCGCCGTCCGGCGGATATCCCGGGGTGATCTTTCCACCCGTTCGGATATCCGCAGTCTCGACGAATTTGGTCAGCTCTCCCGGGATTTCGACGCCATGGCGGACAAGCTGGAGGACAACATCCGTAAACTGCGGGCCGATATGCGGCGGCAGGAGTACTTTATGGGGGCCTTCGCCCATGAGCTGAAAACGCCCATGACCTCCATCATCGGCTATGCCGACCTGCTGCGGCAGGACGGGTTGGACGAGAGCAGCCGGGCCGAGGCGGCCAACTATATTTTTTCGGAGGGGCAAAGGCTGGAAAAGCTCTCCTTCAAGCTGCTGGACCTGCTGCTCATGGAAAAGGACGCGCTGACCTTAAAGGCGGTCTCCCTTCCCGCCCTCTTCGCCGACCTGGACCGGGCTTTTTCCCCCACCCTTCGGAATAAGGGGGTGGAGCTTATCTGCCGGGCCGAGCAGGGTAAGGTCCTTTTGGAGCCGGACCTGATCAAGTCGCTGCTCTACAATCTGGTGGACAACGCCGCAAAGTCCATGGAGGGGGAGGGCCGTATTTTGGCCACCGGACGGCTGATTCCGGGCGGCTGCCAGCTCCAGGTGGAGGACGACGGCTGCGGCATGGAGCAGGAGGAGCTTTCCCGCATCACCGAGGCCTTTTACAGGGTGGATAAATCCCGTTCCCGGCGGCAGGGCGGCGCGGGCCTGGGTCTGGCCCTCTGCCGGAAAATCGTCGGGCTGCACCACGGCAGCATCGCCTTTTACAGCGAGCCGGGGCAGGGTACCTGCGTAACCATCGAGCTTTTTACAGGCAGGGGGAATAAGCGTGCAAAAGGTTAAATACGCGCTGGTCTTGGTCCTCACCGCCGTCCTCATCACCCTGGGGGCCCTGCTCCCGTCCATAGCGGCAAGGGTCCAGGACGCGGCCGAGCAGGGCAAGGCTGTGTTCGGCGACATGGAGGAGATTCGTCTGAACCTGTACGAGCTGAGCGCGTTGCAAAAGCTCTACCTCATACCGTCCGCAACCGTGGTGGATATCTCCACGGATAAGACCAAGTTAAAGGATGCGGATATCACACAGACAGTTGCGGCCGCCCTGCGTCCCTATATCCAAAACGGGCTCGTACCGGATAACCTCGACGCCTTTATCTGGGAGTACCATCCCATGCTGTATTACAGCACTTTTGATTCCCAGTTTTCCAATATCGTCTGGATGATATCCCTGGTCTGCGGCGAGGAGCGGGGGGATTGGCAGAGAATCGACATGCTTCTGGACGATAAAACCGGAAAGCCTCTGACCGTCAACTACGACTGTGCTCTGCCCCTTTATGACGACTGGATGCTGGAGGAGCTTCTGGAAAGTTTTTACACTGTCTATTTGAACGAACTGGACTTGACGGCCGAAGAGGGTTTTCACAGGGAGGATATCGAAAAAAAGCGGACGACAAGCACCACCTTTCGATGGGCGGACGCGGAATACGGGGAATGGGGGATCGAGTTTCTCATTTCCGACAACGGTTTTTACAACTGGATTTTTGATGCAAATATGATGGGGAACGTGGCCGTGAAATGATGCGCCCCTTATCTATGCTATAAGCGTACCATTGATTGGCCCCAGTCAATCGATGGCCGCAAGCATAGATAAGGGGGTATTTTTATGTATGAAAAAGCGCCGGATATAAATTATGTGGAAATCTCCCGGGAGGCCCTGCGCCATAACGCCGCGGCCGTGCGGCGGTATGTGGACTGTCCGGTTATCGGCGTTTTAAAATGCGACGGATACGGCGTATCCTTGCTGGAGGCCGCCAGGGCCTGGCAGAGCTGCGGCGTATCCCTGTTCGCCGTTTCAGAGCCCCACGAGGCTTTGGCGCTGCGCCGGGCGGGTATAGAGGAGGACATTCTGCTTCTTTGCCCAGTAGCCGACCCGGCGACCCTGCGCGAATTGCTGGAGGCGGGGATCATCCTCACCGTAACGAGTTTGGAAACCGCTTTGTTTTACAGTGAAAACACCCATGTCCAGCCTATGCGGGCCCATGTAGCCGTGGATACCGGTATGGGACGCTTTGGAATCCGTTGGTCGGACATGGAACAGCTAAAGGCCGTCTGCGACCTGCCCAATTTCCTTTTTGAGGGCATATTTTCCCACTTTTCCGCCTCCTTTGAAAAGCGGTACAAGCGCACTAAAAAGCAGCTGGAGCGTTTTATGCAGGCGACCAGGGCTCTGTCGGCCGCTGGGTACGACGTGGGACTGCGGCACATGGCCAATAGCTGCGCGGCCCTGCGCTTTCCCGAGACCCGGCTGGATGCCGTGCGCATCGGTTCGGCCCTCATCGGGGAGACCTGCGCGCCCGTGCCGGTAAAGCTGCGGCCGGCCGGCCGGTTCAAGGCGCAGGTCGTGGACCGCAAGTCCTTTTGCCGGGGGGACACCACGGGCTACGCCTCGGTGTGCAGGGTAAAACGGGCCACCGACGCCGTGATTGTAGCCGCGGGCCAGGAAAACGGCTTCGGCCTGCTCAAAAGCCCCGACAACTTTCGGGTTCGGGATCTGGCGGCGTATTTCTGCCGGATCCTGCTCAGCCGCCTGCACCGCCCGTATATGCTCTACGGCGATAAACGGCTTTACCTTGTGGGCAGGATCGGAAGCCAATATTCCATCTTCGACGCGGCCGGAACCGACGTCCATCCCGGCGAATACGTCACGGCAAAGGCGCGTATGCTTTTTCCCAATCAAAGGAGGCTGTTCCTGTAATGTACCAAATTTTTACAAAGGAGGACGGCGAAAGGACGGCCCTCCTGTCGGCCTTCGTGCGGCTGCATAGGGCGGGTCATTTTTTACAGTCGCCCCAATGGGCGCAGGTCAAGCAATGCTGGGATTGGCGGGGCGTCCTTGCCTATGACGGCGCGGGCAATATTCTGGGGGCCGTCTCGGCGCTGATACGGCCGCTGCCGCTGGGCTTTTCCCTGCTGTACGCGCCCAGGGGACCGGTCTGCGACCGGAACGATCCCGGCGTGATGGGAGAGCTGTTCGAGGGACTAAGGGCCCTCGCCAAATCCTGCCGGGCCCTGCTGCTGTATATCGACCCGGATGAAGCCGATGAAAACCAGGCCTTCCGGGCGGGGATGAAGGCGGCGGGCTTCACCGAACAATCCAGTAGCGGCTTCGGCAACATCCAGCCCCAGTACGTATTCCGGCTGGGGCTGGACGGCCGGGGGGAGGAGGAAATCTTTGCCGGCTTTTCCAGTAAAACCAGATATAACATCCGTCTGGCCGGCCGGCGAGGGGTTACGGTCCGGCAATTTTGCGGGGATGAAGAGATACCGGAGGATGCCTTGACCGCCTTTTCCGAACTGATGGAGGTCACAGGCCGGCGAGACCGGTTCACCGTGCGGGACAAGGCCTATTTCAAGAGGATTTTTTCAGCTCTCGGCGGCGGGGCCGTCCTGTTTCTGGCCTATCTGGACGGCCAGCCCATCGCCGGGACCATCGGGGTTTATTACGGCGGCAAGGCGTGGTATCTGTACGGCGCCTCCTCCAACCAGCGTCGGGAGGCCATGCCCAATTATCTGCTGCAATGGGAGATGATTCGCCGCGCCCTGCGGCAGGGCTGCTCGGTTTACGATTTTAGAGGCGTGCCCGGCGAGGTATCCAAGGACCATCCCCTTTACGGGCTTTACCGTTTCAAAAAGGGCTTCTCGGGCGATTATGTGAAATTCACCGGTCTGTTTACCTATAAATATAAAAAGCTGATGAGCGCGGTTTTTTTGACCTTGCTGAAAATCCTGCGCTACCGGAAAGGGCGGGAGTCATAAAAGCGTGTGACGTTTTGTTTTGGGAAAGGGCGTAGCTGCGGCTATGCCGTTTTTCTTTTTTGTCCTTGTAGAGAAATGATTTGCGTGTGGTCTTGTACCACAAAAGGCGACATAAAGCTGCATGTGGTGGTATAATAACCGTAAAGCGGTTATTATACCCGACGGGATGGCCGCGCTATGCGCTCTGCTGTGTAAAGCGTCCCGGTCCGGGAAAGCAGAAAAAGCCTTCGGTCTCTCCGAAGGGAGGCCCAAGGCTGTTCTCCGCGCCCTTAAGCGATGCCGAGGGCAGGGGAATTTTCTTTTTTTAGTTAAGAGTGAGGATTCGCTTTAGATTATATTTTCTTTTCTTTTTTCTTAGTAAGATAGAGGTTTCGCGCCAGATTTCCTTTTGTTTGTTTTAGCATAGATGGAGGTTTCGCGCCAGATATCCCTGTATGGATACTCCAAAAGCCTATCTAGTAGCGCGACCCCTTCTTTTCTCGAGCGAGAAAAGAAGGGGGAGAAAAGCGCTCACGGGGGTCTTACCCCCGTGGCCCCCGCTGCC
>JAAVYX010000110.1 GCA_022791355.1 Clostridiales bacterium
CACGCGCCTCTACCTGGCGACCGCGGCGCTCACGCGCCTCTACCTGGCGACCGCGGCGCTAAAGCGCCTCTACATTGCTTCCCGCAAGGGCCGCCTTATAGAGGTGTGGCCAACAGCCAGACCGGGACACGGGAAAGCAAGGCACTAGAGGGCCTTGCATAAATTTTGCTTTGCAAGACTAAACATACGTTTGTTATATAGCCAAGCGGAAGATTCCGCGGCAGGTTTGCTTTTGGGACTTGGCGCGGGGATTCGTACCGGATTTCCCTTTCTGATTGCTCCGTTACAGAATCTAACGGCGCGGCCCCTTCTTTTGTGACAGGCAAAAGAAGGGGCCGCGCTATTCGCGCAGGAAATAGCGTATCCATATAGGGGACGGCTGATGCGAACCCTGCCGCTATTAAATAAGTATAGGCAAAAGAACTTCTACCGTAATCCCTTTCTCCCAGCCAAACAAACCGCTTCTAAATCCGCCGGTCAACCCTTTCCAGCGTCTGGGCCTTGAAGGCGGCGAACCGTCCCTCGTCCAGGGCCGCCCGGATATCCTCCATCAAGGTATTGTAGAAATAAAGATTGTGGGCGACGCATAGCCGGCTGGCCAGCATCTCCCCGCTTTTCAGCAGATGACGGACGTAAGCCCTGGAATGCCTTTGGCACACCGGACAGCCGCAGGCGGGGTCGATGGGGTCCAAATCTCGCTGGTACTTCTGGTTGTTCAGATTGATAACCCCCTGGGAGGTAAACAAATGCCCGTGACGGGCGTTGCGGCTGGGCATAACGCAGTCGAAAAGGTCCACGCCCCGTTCCACCGCCTCCAGGATGTTGGCGGGGGTTCCCACCCCCATGAGATAGCGGGGACGGCCGGCGGGCATGTGGGGCTCTACAGCCTCGATGATCCGATACATATCCGCCGCCGGCTCCCCTACAGCCAGGCCGCCGATGGCGTAACCGGGCAGGTCCAGCTCGGCGATGGCCTTCATGTGCTCTACCCGCAGGTCCTCGAAGGTGCAGCCCTGATTGATGCCGAAGAGCATCTGCTGTTTATTGATGGTTTCGGGCAGACCGTTCAGCCGGTCCATTTCCGCCTTGCAGCGATGCAGCCAGCGGGTGGTACGCCGGCAGGATTTGGCTGCATATTCCCAGGCGGCCGGATTTTCCACGCACTCGTCAAAGGCCATTGCGATGGTGGAGCCCAAATGAGACTGAATCTGCATACTCTCCTCCGGCCCCATAAAAATCCGGCGGCCGTCCACATGAGAGGCGAAGGTTACCCCCCGCTCCTCAATTTTGCGCAGGGCCGCCAGGGAAAATACCTGAAAGCCGCCGCTGTCGGTGAGGATGGGACCCTTCCAGCCGGTAAAGGCGTGAAGGCCGCCCAGACCGGCCACCAGCTTGTCCCCCGGCCGGATGTGCAGATGATAGGTATTGCAGAGCATGACCTGACAGCGCAGCTCCCCCAGATCATAGGCCGATACCGCCCCCTTGATGGCGGCCGCGGTGGCTACGTTCATAAAGGCCGGGGTCTGCACCTCGCCGTGGGGCGTAACAAACCGGCCCCGACGGGCCTTTCCCTGCTTTTTGATGACTGTAAACATAGTCTTCCTGCCTTTATATCAAAATCGGCACGGACCTTGTCCGCAAAGCCGTCTGCGCCCTTGTCTCCCGTATACTTTATAAAAAGCCGCCCAAGCAAGCAAAATCGCCGCCCGCTTCAGACGCGGCGTCTTCCGTTGAGGCAAACCGCTGCGCATAACATACGAAGCGCCTTCCCATCGACGCTCCGCGCTTTCCCGTATCCGCCGGAAAAATCCTATTTCTTCTCTACCGGGGAGCGCGCCAGCCCTTGTCCTTCCACGTCCCGCTCCCCTTACAGGATATTTTCGATAAGGATCATACCATTGATTGACAAGGGCAAATAGGGTATCGCGGCGGAAGCCCACGCAGACTGCGTTGTCTTGGCAGCTGTGGGAAAGGCAGCGGCGCGAAGCCGGGTACGCGGACCGCTCGATAGAGCGGCCCTCTCTAGCCGCTCTTTGAGCGGCTAGCTTTCGCCCGCCAAGTCCGAGAACGCTGCTAGTTCCCTGCTAGTTCCCTGCCAGTTCCCTGCTCGTTCCCCGACGTCCCTCTTTTTGGCCGCCCGTGAGGGCCGTTTGGGCCGCTACTGTGCGTATTCGCCCCCAAGGCAGATGGCACCCGCCCTTATACGCAAACGCAAAACCGAACAGAGGGAAAGCAAAGGAAAAGCGGAGTGTTCCCCACTCCGCCTTTTGTTATTTGGAACCGCGTTTGGTCGGCCGACGGGTGTCGACGCCCTTGCGCTTGAGGTCTGAAAACTTCTCCTCGCTGGACTGCTTGAATTTGCTCATCATATCCTCAAAGGAGAGACTGTCATTCTTCCTAGCGTTCCATACAAAGGAATCGGGCCGTCCGGGGCTCTTTCCGGGCTGACGGGGCGCCGGACGGCGGGGTTGTTCCACAGCCCGCTTCATGCTCAGACTGATTTTCCCGTCCTCGCCAACGCTCATGATCTTCACCTTGACAGCCTCCCCGTCCTTAACAAAGTCGCGGATTTCGCTGACATAGGTCTGGGCAACCTCCGAAATATGTACCATGCCGGTCTTTCCCTCGCCCAGGTCCACAAACACGCCAAAGTTGGTAATACCGGTAACCTTGCCCTCGACAATTTCGCCCACTTTTAACTGCATAAACGACTATGCTCCTCCTCTTATTTTTATCGGTTGGCCGCATGAAAAGGCTTTCCCCTAGCTGCCAGCCATTCCCGACATATCCGTATAAACCTGCTCGTCCGCGTAAACATAACCCAGCCGGTCCCTGGCCGCGCGCTCGATAAAATCCTTTTCCGAACCGTTCTCCAAAAGCTGCAGCAGCTCCTGATTTTTCAGCTTCTGCTGGGTGGTCTGATTCTGCAGGTCGGTCAGCTTCTTATGGGATTCCACCAGCTCCATTTCCATCTGACTCATAGAAATGATGGTGTAAACGGCAAAGGCCAGCAGGGTCAGCCGCAGTATGATGCTTTTGCGCTTTCTCGGTTGCCTCGCCATTCTTCCCGCCGCCTTTCCGCCGCTCTGTTACTCAGACGGAACCCCGGCCGTCTCTTGGGTCTCCCGCCTTTTCCGAGCTTTCTTATCAGAATGATTATACACCAGACTGTGGGGAGCTTTCAAGAGTTTTTTTGCCGTCCGCCCAGCGAATTTCGGCAATTTTCCAAGGGAGGCCGTCATCGGGTCGGTTTTCCTGCGCAAAAAACGGTAGAGAGCCCTCAGCGGCCGGAGCAGCAGACCGATAAGCTTTTTCAAAAAGCGGTAAACGTATTTGGCGATACAGAGCAGCACGGCCGACAGGGTGCACCGGCAGACCAAAAAGCCCAACAACTCGCCCAGCAGCACATATCCCCGGATTTCCCCGCTGCATCGGACGATAAAAAAGCAGAAGGTCAAAAAGCCGCACAGGACGAAATAAAGCACATCCTCCGCAAACAGTCCCAGACTGGACGTGTTGCGGGACAGACGAAATATGCGAAACAGATCGTAGAGCAGGCAGAGGACCCCGCCGCCCAACAGGGACAGCAAAAAGGTCAGAGTCTGATCGGCAAGACTGATCTCCCACATGGGCTTCTATCGGAACAGGCGGCTGAAAAAGCCTCCCTGCTGCTTCTGACTGTCGGTGTAAATCATAGCCAAAATCCGTCCCTCCATGTTCAGCTCCCCAGTCTCCACGTTAAACCTGCTGATATGCAGGTCGCCGCCGCGGACTGTCAGCTCTCCCTGGTCGGTCACCAGCACCACCGTCTGCTCGTCAAAGCTGTCCACATCGTTTACGCCGGTGACCATCAGTCGGGAACGGTCCTCCATAATAACATTGTGGGGCGTTTTTATCATTTTCTTTTCTTCCGCCATGCCCAATTCCTCCCTTTTCCTAGACGTGTTAGCAGCGTTCGCCCACGGACAAAGCCTCCCGGCCGGACGCTACTACATACCTATGCAAAAAAGGCCGCCTATATGATAGGCGGCCTTTCCATGTCGAAAAAGTAATTTTGTAAGACATACGATACGCATAAATGGAACAAGCTCAAAGGCGTATGTATTCTTTTAGTGAAGCGGAAGATTTGGCGGCAGATGTGCTTTTTCTTTTTTGGGGTCCAATAGAGATTTCGCGCCAAATTTCCTTTTCGGAATACTCCAAAACCTGGCCGCGAGGCGCGACGCCTCTCCTGATCGGCACAAAGGCTCCCTCCCTGTACGTCTATTCTTTACTTTGCTTGCTTCCCCTCCGTTCCTAGCTTCTTTCCTCTTTTCGCCATACCAAAAGGAGCTGTCGGACTTATCCCGCTGTCGGCGGATAAGCGAAACGTGCCCAGCTAAAGTTCAGAACAAAGGCAGCCGGAAGGGCGTGGCCCTAAAGGTAGGCACGGCGGTCATCGGTTAGGATACCGCAGGCGATTGGACTTTTTCCCCCATCTTTTGCCGCATGGGGTCTAGAGGCGCAGGCTGTGCCTGTGCCGAGACGCCAGACGCTGCTAGATTCAGCAATAAAAGCGCACCTGAAACACACGCCTGGCACGAAACCTCTCACCCAGCCAAACCATAGAAAAAGCAATTCCGCCGCCTTTATAAAGGCGCTGCGGGTCCAGGAATAAAATCCCCTTCCGTGTCCCCAGGATATGAAAATTCCGGCGAAACCAGCCCCGATGGATCATGAAACCCCTTTCGAAGGAAGGGGCCGACGTAAAACGGCCTGGTCCAGCGCGAAAAAATCGACAGGCAGAAAAAATTCATACGGAGCGGGCCGATCAGTCCACCAGCTTATACATGAGTCCCGCCTCTTCCTTCTTGGCGTATTCGTTCACCTGCAGGACCTCCGCCTTCACCACCCGGGCGCCAAAATTCAGCTCCAGCAGGTCGCCGACCTTGACCTCGTATGAGGCCCGCGCCGGCTTGCCGTTGACTAGTACCCGCCCCGCGTCGCAGGCCTCGTTGGCCACGGTTCGGCGCTTAATGATGCGGGATATCTTCAAATATTTGTCTAAGCGCATAAGGTTTTCTCTCCTTGTTATAAAACACCTGACGATCGCCCTGCTCTTTGGCATATCAGAAACTGGGCAATCAGCTTTTCTCGTCTTTTCTATACGCTCCGCGTAAATTTTTGTGAGGGGTTCGATGCCTCGAGCGGAAATCTATACTTTGTCTTGCAAAGTAACATTTTTGTGAGGGGCTCGATGCCCCGAACGAAAATCTATACTTTGTCTTGCAAAGCAAAATTTTTGTGAAATCCTCGATGGGCTGAGCGAAAATCCATACAATTCCATCATCAGTAAAAGTACCGTATCGGCCCATGAAGACGGATACGCAAATAACAAATCTCATTTGCGTATCTCGCCGGAAAAGCTAAGACCGATTGCGTCTAAGAAAAAATCCGCCTTCATCCCAAAAGACAAAGGCGGCGTTTCCCATTTCGATTACTTGGACACAGCGTCCTTAAAAGCCTTGCCAGCCTTAAAGACGGGGGCCTTGGAAGCAGGGATCACAATCGTCTGCTTGGTCTGGGGATTGCGGCCGGTACGTTCGCCGCGTTCACGAACCTCAAAGGTACCGAAGCCAACCAGCTGCACCTTATCGCCAGCGGTCAACTGCTCGGTGATGGTATCGATAAAGGCGGCTACGGCCTTTTCAGCGTCCTTCTTGGACAGGGCGGCCTTCTCGGCAACCGCCGCGGCTAACTCAGTCTTGTTCATACTAAAAAACCTCCATAAATTTTTCTATTCCTCATCAAGCATCGCTTGCTATGAGCTTTATCTGTCCGACGGCCGGGCCTTGACCTCTTCCCAAAGCTTGTCCAATTCCCGAATAGGGGTCCGCTTCATATCCAGCCCGCGCTGGGCGGCCAGCGCCTCTAGATTGGCAAAGCGGCGGATAAACTTGTCGGTAGACCGCTGTAAGGTCTCCTCCGCGTCCACACCGGCGAACCGGGCCGCATTGACAGCCGCAAAGAAAAGATCTCCCATTTCGTCGCTGATGGCCTCCCGGTCGCCCGCCGCTAAGGCTTCCTTCAGTTCGGCCATCTCCTCGGGAAGCTTATCCAGCGCCCCCTGTATATCCGGCCAGTCAAAGCCGGCCTTACCGGCCCGCTTCTGTACCTTCTGGGCCCGCATGAGAGCGGGAAATGCCTTGGGTACGCTTTCCAGCGTGGCGGCAGCCGTCTCCTGATGCTTTTCCACCTGCTTGATCTGTTCCCAGTTGTTCAACACCTGCTCGGGCGTATCGGCCTGCACGTCTCCAAAAACATGAGGATGACGCAGAATCAGTTTTTTACAAATCCCGTCGGCCACTTGATCCAGATCAAAGCTGCCCGTCTCCTCGGCCATGCGGGCGTGGAAAACAACCTGCAATAATACGTCGCCCAGCTCCTCGCAAAGGGCGGTATCGTCCGCCTGGTCGATGGCGTCGGCAGCCTCGTAGGCCTCCTCCAAAAGATTGGCGCGGATGGTTTGATGGGTCTGCACCCGGTCCCAGGGGCATCCGTCCTCCGAACGAAGCAGCTCCAGAATCCTGCGCAGGTCCTCCACGCCGTAGGCATCCTTCAATTGAAACTTATTACTTTGTAGCATATTTTTCCCCACAAATCAATAGTTTGCATGTAAATTTTTGTGAAAGAAGCAAATCCGTTTTCTTTTTTTTCGCTTTTTCGCACTTTTTCGACTGTATGCCTGTCGCTTTGCGCTTCTTTTTACTTCTTCCGGTCCTTGTCATGTGTTTCCAAAATAGGCAAATCCGCAGCAAATCCAAAGCACGGCCCCATTGACAGCGCGGCCGTCCATGCTGTCCATATGTCCGTAACAGGTCGGGAACGGTACACGCGCCGCCATAGGGCCGCGCAGATCTTCGTTCATGTTTATCTAGGCGAATGGCCAAAGGCCATTCGTCGCTTCCCGCGAAGGGACGCTCCACAAAGTGGAGCGCATAGGCGAATGGCCGAAGGCCATTCGTCGCTTCCCGCGAAGGGACGCTCCACAAAGAGGAGCGAATAGCCGTAAAGCCGAAAGCCAGACGACGAGTAAGCACTCGGGACTCGCCACAAATGGGTGAGCAGAGG
>JAAVYX010000111.1 GCA_022791355.1 Clostridiales bacterium
CTCTGCGCGTGGGGCCATCCGTCGGGTATAATAACCGCTTTACGGTTATTATACCATATACCTATTTTATTGTGGGATTCTTTTCCAAATATTAAAAAATCGTTAATACAATCTTATTTTCTTTGTAACCAAATCACATAAATGCCCAAATTTCTCTGTATTACATAAAATTGACACCTGACATATCAGTTTTTGTCTACAAAATCCAGTATATTTACTTTCGCTTTTGTCTAATAATCAGTATGATGGAAGCAAAGCTGGGGAGTCCGTACGGATTCCTGCAAGAAAAAGGGGGAAGGTAAAATATGAATAAGAAGCGCGTGATATCCCTGGCCTTGTCCGCGGCGCTGCTCTGCGGCGTGGCACCGGGGTTTGTCACCGGTCCGCTGCCGGCCGTGGCCGATTCGGCGCCGGGCAATATCGAATTATCCCGGAAGGTGGCCACCGAAGGTATGGTGCTGCTCAAAAACGACAACGGCGCTCTGCCTCTGCCCGAAGGCGAAAAAATAGCCCTGTTCGGCAAGGGCCAGATTGATTTCGTGAAGGGCGGCGGCGGCTCAGGCGACGTAACCGCCGAGTATGTCGTCAATATGCTCCAGGGTATGGAGAACAAGGAAAAAGACAGTAAGGTGCAGATCAATACCGAGCTTGCCAATCAGTATAGGCAGAACAGCGGTTTGAACCTGACCGACGCCATGGTCAGCAAGGCCAAGGAGCAGTCGGATACCGCTATTGTCACCATTTCCCGCCACTCGGGCGAGGGTTCCGACCGCAGCTCCGGCAAGGGAGACTACTATTTGAGCGACAGCGAGGTCTCCATGCTGGATAAGGTCAGCGGCGCCGGCTTCGAGCATGTGGTCGTGGTGCTCAACGTAGGCGGCGTCATCGATACCAGTTGGATTGCAAATTACAATATCGATTCGGTCCTGATGGCCTGGCAGCCGGGCATGGAGGGCGGCAACGCCGTGGCCGATATTCTCTGCGGCGACGTCAACCCCTCCGGCAAGCTGACCGATACCTTCGCCAAGAGCTTTAACGATTATCCCTCCTCCTCCAATTTTGGCCAAGAGGCCATGGTTACCAAATATGAGGAAGATATCTTTGTGGGATATCGTTATTTTGAGACCTTCGATCCCGGTTATGAAAAGGTCGTATATCCCTTTGGCTACGGTCTGTCCTATACGACCTTTGACATCGCCAACGTCAAGGTGGAAAGCGATCAGGACAGCATCACCGTTACCGCCGACGTAAAGAACACCGGACGGACGGCGGGCAAGGAAGTCGTGCAGGTCTATTACAGCGCGCCCCAGGGCAAGCTGGGCAAGCCGGCCAAGGAACTGGCCGCCTTCCAGAAGACCGGCCTGATCGAGCCCGGTAAAACCGAGAAGGTCGCCATGACCTACGCCATCAAGGACATGGCCAGCTACGACGATACCGGCAAGACCGGGCATAAGTCGGCCTATGTGCTGGAAAAGGGCGATTATAAGATTTACGTGGGCAACTCCATCAAAAACGCCGGCGAAGCGGGCGTGCGGCACACCTATGCCGTAGCCGCCGACACCGTCGCCGAGCAACTGACCGAGCAGATGACTCCTATCCAGCTGGAGAAGCGCCTGCTGGCCGACGGTACTTACGAAACCCTGGAGCAGCCTACCAATTACGCCCATAAGCTGGATTCCCGGAAAGAGGCGACTATCCGGGCGATAGACTATTATAAGAAGCACTACCACGCCGTGCTGGACTTCCAGGACAATCCCACCCCCGATAACTATACCGCCAGCATGCGTATGCTGACCTCCGACGCCGGCAACCGCTGGGTCACCTATGCGGTCAACGCCCCCCATGCCGGTCCCTACGCCATTTCCCTGGGCGTCGGCAACGACGGCAACGGCTTGGAGGATGCGGTCGCTTTCTATGTAAACGACGCGCCGCAGTCGGGAATCAAATTCCCCCTGCCCAATACCGGCGGCCGGTTTGAGATCCGTAAGCTGGGCGCTGCCACCCTCCAGCTGAACCAGGGCTTGAACTTCATTAAGATTGAGTTTACCAAGGGCGACAGATTCCAGGGCGTGCTGGATTACATCACCATAAAGGCCGGCGAGGGCAATCTGGATGTCGATCCCATCGAGTATGTCCCCCTGCCCGCGGCCAAGACCAAGGTGGAGTGCGAGAAATACGTCAACAAGTCGGACGACGTGCAGGTCGAGACCATCAGCGCCGGTCCCGCCCAGGGCGGCAAGTCCTTGGGCTGGCTCCATACGGGCGGCCTCTCCATCTCCTACGCCTTTGACGTGGCCCAGGCCGGCGCCTATAAGCTGACCTTCAGCGCGGCTCACGGTTTGGGCGGCGTGGAGAACGGCGCCACCTGCTTTGTCAACAACCAAAAGCAGGAGAATTTCAACTGGACCCTCCAGGACACCCAGGTGGAAGGCAACCAGTATTTCAACTTTATCGATCTGGAGGTCGGTACGGTTGAGCTGCCGGCGGGCAAGTGCGTTCTGCAATTCGTGGTCAACGAAGGCAAGAACATGGGCAATATCGACTACTTCTATCTGGAGCCTGTCAATAACGCCAAGGCCGCGGCCGCTTCGGTCCAGGCCGCTAACAATATCCGCGTGAGCGCGGCCGCTTCTGCGGTCCAGGCTGTGGACGACAAGATCATGTATGTCGACGTGATGGAGGATCCCTCTTTGATGGACGCCTTTATCGCCCAGCTTTCCGCCGAGGATCTGGTATACCTTTCCGGCGGCCATAAGACCGTTATGCCCAACGGGACCGGCCTGATCGGCTATCTGCCCGAATACGGCATCCCCGGCGCCGAGACGGTGGACGGTCCTGCCGGCGTTCGTCTGGCTATCGCCTGTACCGCCTGGCCGGTAGCCACTTTACAGGCCTGTACCTGGGACCCCGAAATTCTGGAAATGGTGGGTAAGGCCGTAGGCGTGGAGGCCAAGCAGAACGGCGCAGATATCTGGCTGGCCCCCGGTCTCAACATCCATCGGAACCCCCTGTGCGGCCGTAACTTTGAATACTACTCCGAGGATCCGCTGATTTCCGGTAAAATGGCCGCCGCTCTGACCCGCGGCACCCAGTCTGAAAAGGTTGCTGTAGCGATCAAGCACTTTGCCGCCAATAACCGTGAAACCAACCGCGGCTATCAGGACAGCCGTGTATCCGAGCGCGCCCTGCGTGAGATCTATCTCAAGGGCTTTGAAATCTGCGTGAAGGAAGCCGATCCCTGGACCATTATGTCCTCGTATAACTTAATCAACGGAACCGAGACCAGCGAAAGCGTAGACCTGCTCACCAACATTCTGCGTGACGAGTGGGGCTTTCAGGGCATGGTCATGTCCGACTGGTGGAACGATAGCACCGCCCTCTATGAAGCCATCGCCGGCAACGATATCAAGATGGGTACGCCGGAGAACCCGCCCCATCTGCTCAACGCCTACAAGGCCGGTATGCTCAGCCGCGAGGTGCTGGAGCGCAACGTCAAGCGTATTCTGGAAATGATCATGAAGACCAACGCGGTCGACCGGCAGATCAGCGATCCCGTCTATCATCCTGTTTCCGCTGCCGAAGTTACCCGTATCAAGGCTCTGGATTTCGCCCAGCGGGATATCAACATCGGTTCGGAGGTCTGTCAGGACGAAGGCGGCGGCTTCAATCCCACCGATACCTTTGAAGGCCGTTACCTGACCTACCGCCTGAATCTGGAAAAGAGCGGCCGGTACAAGGTCAAGGCCCGCGTCGCTTCCAGCAGCGGCGGCGGCCGTATCCGGTTCTCGATTGACGGTCAGAATCTGGGCGAGCTGGGAGACTTCCCCAACTGCGGCGGCTGGCAGAACTGGGCTACCAGCGGCGAGACGATCATCACGCTGCCGGCTGGCAAGAGAGAGCTGCGTCTGGACTTTATCCAGGGCGGCTTCAACATCAACTGGTTCGAGCTGGAGCGTATACAGCCCAAGCTGGATGTGACCATCAGCCCCCGCGACGCCCAGGTCCAGCCTGGCGAGACCCTCCAGCTGACGGCTGAGGCCGTCGGTTCCGACGCTACCGGCAAGGAGGAGTTCGTCTGGTCCGTGGAGGGCGGCGCCGCAGGCACTTCCATCTCGGAGACCGGCCTGCTGACCGTGGCCGAGAACGAGACCAGCGCCGCCTTAAAGGTAATGGCTGCGATTGACGGCCGTACATCCATTCAAGATGAGGTCACCGTAACCGTCAAGCGTGCGGCTCCTGCAATCGTCCTCGGCGATATGGACGGCAACGGAGAAGTTACCATCCAGGACGTGATGGAGGCCTGTAAGGTTCTGGCCCGTCAGTCGGCCGGCAAAGCGCCCACCGACGATGAAATGGCCCGGGGCAACCTAGACGGCGACGACAAGTTTTCCATTGGCGACGTCATGGAGATTTGTAAGATTTTGGCTAGAAAGGCCTAGCGTATACGCTTTGTGCGCCTCTTAACGAGAGACTCCGCCGTCTTGCTTTCCTGCGTCCCGGCCCGAGAAGCGCCGGGACGCGGGAACAGCCGTTGTCTGTTCGAATGCCCCGAGCAACGAGCTGCAGCCAAGCGCGAAACACCCGCCAACGTAGCTGTTGGCGGGTGTTTTTTTCTGTAGATTTCTATGCGGAGTATCTGGAAACGGTCAAAGCCCTTTTACCTTCCAGCGCTTACCGTGAAGGAGCGCGCCCTTTTGCGGAGCGTACGAGGGGAAAAAGCTTACGGGGAGCGTATGGAACGCTTTCGGAATATTGCAAAACGCATTCCCATATATACAAATAACAGTTATGTTGTATGACCGGCTGTTTGTATATATGGGATTTTTTGTCCGCCAATCCGATTGAAACCGAAAGCCCTGGACGCGGCCGGCCGCCCGCCGGCGGCTACTCAAACGGATACCGGACGCAAAAAGTAAGCGCCGATTTTACCGTCTGCCTCTAAAGGATGAAATTACAAGGTTCTAAGCTGGACAGGCCAGAGCATATACATAGACAAAAAGCAGAAAAGAAAGGACGAGAAAGAAGGATGGAGAAAGGAAAATACGCCGCCAGATTCGACCAAGTGCTCCCGGCCCTCAGCGATCCCGTTCAGTCGGTTCTGGACGGTACGCCCGCCGACAAAAGGGGAGAGATTACCGAAATACGTCTGCGCTGCGGACAACCTGTTATCTGTACGACGGCCGACGGCCCGCTATTTTTTCCTCTGAGCGGCGGAGTCTGTCGCCTGCCCCGGGCGGGCCTGCTCCACGCCGGCCGGGAGGATCTGCTGGAAACCTTTCGCCGTATCTGCGAATACTCGGTCCATACCCATGAAGGGGAAATGGCGCAGGGCTTTGTCACCATGCGGGGCGGCCATCGGGCGGGTATCTGCGGCCGGGCGGTGGTACGGGGGGGACGGGTAGAGTCCCTTCAGGATATCAGCGCGATCAATATACGGATTGCCCATGAGGTCAAGGGGGCGGCGGACGGCCTGTTGGCCGCTCTGACAGCCGGTGGGGCCTTATGTATCCCGCAGGAGGGCCTGCTGCTGGCCGGGCCGCCCGGCAGCGGCAAAACCACCCTTTTGCGGGACCTGACCCGCCAGCTCTCCTCCGGCGTACTGGGCGCGCCGCTGCGTATTACAGTGGTAGACGAAAGGGGAGAGATCGGCGCGGTGTGGGACGGCGTGCCCCAAAACGATCTGGGGCCCTGCACGGATATTTTAACAGGCTGTCCCAAGGCCCTGGGGATTGAAATGGCCGTCCGCTCCATGTCCCCTGAATTGGTGGTCTTTGACGAGCTGGGGACGACTGAGGAGACCGAAGCGGTGACCCGCTGCCTGCACGCCGGCGCGGCGGCCGTCACCACCATTCACGCCGATAGCCTGGCCGGACTCTGCCGCCGGCCCCAAGCAATGGAGCTGCTGAGCAGCGGCGCGATTGGACAGGTCGCCTTCCTGTCCGCGCCCGGACAGGCTCCCGTCTTATACAGCAGGGAGGATGTATATGCTGAAATGGATCGGCTTGCTGATATTGGCCGGGCTGGCAGTCGCTGTGGGGCTGTTCTGCTCCGACCGGCTGCGCATGCGCACCGCACAGCTTGAGGCCGCCCGGCTCTGGGTGCTCGACCTGCGCGGCGCCATGCAGTACGGGGCGGCGGCCATTCCCGCCATGCTCCGCCGGACGGCCGCCAATTCCGCTTACCGTCAGCTCTGGTTTCTGCCCGAGCTGGCCCAGTACTGCCAGGAAAACCGGCCCGCAGGGGAAAGTCTGCGGCAAATTTTCCAAAAGGGCGGAAGTCCTCGTCTGGACAATCGTCTTTTGCGGGCGGACGAGGAGGTCCTTCTGTCCTTTACCGGCCAGCTGGGAAGCACCGACCGAAACGGACAGATACAGCTTTGCAGCCTGACGGCCCAGCGGTTGGAGCGGCAGCTTGCCGAAGCCCGGTCGGCCTACGCGCAAAAGGGGCGGCTCTATACGCTGTTGGGCGTTTTTGCTGGAATCGCTCTGCTTCTTTTCTTTCTATAAGGGGTCTCTTTGCATGGATAAAGACGGCGGTCAGGCAGTTACCAAGGGTAGGATGGTGCATATAAATGGATGTGAATTTTATTTTCAAGATAGCGGCCATCGGTATCATAGTGGCCGTGCTCAACCAGGTGCTCATTCGTTCGGGGCGGGAGGAACAGGCCATGATGACCACGCTGGCTGGACTGGTGGTGGTGCTCATGATGGTGGTGACCGAAATCAGCAGCCTGTTTGACACCATCAAGTCCCTGTTTGGCTTGTAAGGACGCGGCGGGCTTATGGGTACGGTATCGATAGCCGCCATCGCGGTTTTTGGCCTGCTTGCCGCCATGCTGGCGGTGATTCTGCATCAGTATAAGCCGGAATACGCCATGTTGCTGTCAGCCGCGGCGGGGTGCGGGATTCTCTTGCTGCTCTTGTCCGCTCTGACCCCGGCCCTGGAACAGTTGCGGACCGTCATGGGCAAAGCGGGGCTTTCCATGGCTTACTTCAAAATTTTGCTCAAGGGGCTGGGCATCTGTTATCTCGCCCAGTTTGCGGGAGACCTCTGCCGGGACGCGGGACAGACCTCCTTAGCAGGCAAGGTAGAACTGGCGGGTAAAATTTCGGTGGCGCTGCTGGCCCTGCCGGTGGCCCTAGACATGATGGACTGGATATTTTCGCTGGTGAAGTAAGGGCGTCGTATATTGCATATTTAACCGGGAGAGGGTTCACGGTCTTCATACTTCAAAAGTTGGTCTGGTAACGCCGGGCGTCCCGGCGCAGACTTCTAGCCCCCCGTCCTTTATGCAACGGCAAAAGATGGGGGAGAAAAGCGCTACAGCCTACAGGACTGCGCTCCTCCGGTTGACTCCCGCCGGCACAGTTGGATACGTTTCACCTAAATGCCGGCGATAAAAGATAACTGTTAGCTCTTTTTCGCGGGAAGCGAGGGGAAAGCGGTTATCGGATGAGAGGCAGAGGATAGAGAGTAAAGGGAAATCGGGTGCGAAATATCTATCCAAGTCACAACCGCCTTAGATCAGAGCAAAGATATGAAAAGGAACCTGAGATTAGCCAGCAGTGGAAAGGATTTAATAGCAGCTGCTGGCGGGAAGCGTTAAGAAAGCGGGTAGTCTTTGAGGGAAGCGCGCAGAGCAAATGGAAAAGTTACAGGGAGGGACCCCTTGGGCGGGAATCTGAAGGGAAACCCGTCGGAAGGATTTCCCTTCGGCACGACGAGGCGTGTGCTAAGAAATATCCCACTAAACCAGCAAATTATGCAGAAAAGAGCCGGGAGGACAGGACGGTGAAACATTGGCTAATCGGTTTATTAACGGCGATTCTGACCCTGGGCTGCGCCGTGCTTTTCCCGGTCTTTGCCGCGGCCGAGACCGAGGACCCGACTGCGATGTACGCAGAGCAGTACGACGCCAGCGGGGCGGACAAGCTGAAGGACGCCTTACCCGAGGAGACCCGCCAGTGGCTGGAGCAGTGGGGCCTGGACCCGTCTAACCCCGCGTCGGTTTCCGGCCTTTCAGCCGGAAACGCGCTGGAAATGATTAAAAGCTTTATTCTAAGCGGCGGCCGAAAGCCCTTGACCGCCGCTGCGGCCGCTGCGGCCGTCATCCTGCTTTGCGCCTTGTTTTCGGGGGCGGGCAGCGGCCTTTCCAATCAGGAGATGAAACAGACTTTTTCCTACGTTTCCACCCTGTCGGTGGCCGGCGTGCTCCTTCCGCCCCTGATTTCGGCGGCTTCCGGCACGATCAGCGCCATACAAGGCTGCTCGGTCTTCATGCTCAGCTTTGTACCTGTCTACGCCGGCATCCTTATCTCGGCCGGCCGGCCTCTGACTGCCGCCGGTTTTCAGCCTCTGTTGCTGGGCGCGGCCGAAGCGGTAGGGCAGGCCGCCGCCTTTGTCTTAACCCCGCTGACCGGGGTTTACCTTTCGGTAAGCCTGGCCTCAGCGGTAGCGCCGGGACTGAAAACCGAAGGACTCAGCGAAGGTCTGCGCAAGGCGGCCTCCTGGGTTCTCACCCTGATTATGACCCTGTTCACCGGCCTTCTCAGTATCCAGACGGCCATACAGGGCGCGGCCGACGGCGTCGCCATGAAAACCTCCCGCTTTCTGGCCGGCTCCTTTATCCCGGTGGTAGGCGGGTCGGTTAGCGAGGCGCTGGGAACGGTGACCTCCTGTCTGGGACTGCTCAAATCCACTGTCGGCATATACGCGGTGGCGGCGGTGGCCCTACTGCTTCTGCCCATTCTTTTAGAGCTGTGTATCTGGCGTTTGACCCTCGTACTCCTGACCGCTTTATGCGAGCTCTTTGAGCTGCCGGCCGCCGCAGCCTTTCTGAAGGCCTTAAACGGTGCGGCCGCCCTGCTCACCGCCATCTGTCTTTGCATAGGACTGCTTTTCATCATATCGGCCGCCGTGGTATCCATCGCCAGTTGAGATTTAACCCTGCCGTTCTACGAATATGGTATCCGGGACGTCTATAAACCTGTAAACATGATGATATGAAGGAGGGGAAGCTATGGAAACGATTAAAACCATGGCGACTGTTTTCTGCGCTGGGGCGGTGGCGGCTGGGATCGCCTCCATGCTGCTGCCCTCCGGAAAGCTGGAAAAGGTCATGCGGGTGCTGTTGGGCTTCTTTTTGCTGGCGGTAACCCTCTCGCCCTTTATGCATAAGGAAAGCGTCCGCTGGGACATGCCAGCCGCTGCCGAAACGGCCTTGGACACAGACTCCCCTACGGCCCTGGCCGAGACAGTAGCCGGACAGGAACAGGCGGCCGCCGGCCGGGTGATCCGCGGCCAAATTCAAGAGGCGCTGGAGGGCTTGGACATTTTTGACGCAGAAGTTGACTTGGACATGGATATTGACGGCGAAAGCTGCATATCTATTAGGCAGATAAAGATTTTTCTGCCTGCCGGCTGCGTATACGCGGCCGCCGATATCCAGAAAAGTCTGCGGCAAACGCTGGGCATAGAAGCGGAGGTGTTTTAAACGGAACGGATGAAAAAAAAGAAGCTGAGGTGCTAATATGGGAATAGAAACCGTTTTAGCGGGAACAAAAAAGCTGTTTAAGGGTGAAAAGGCTATAAAGGCTCTGTTTATCGCGGGAATAGTGGGAATCGTCCTGATTTTTCTTTCCACCTTTTTAGAGGGCAAACCCAAGCAGACGGCGGCGGCCGCAGAAAGCGGGACCGACAGCGCGGAGGCCTACTGCGCCATGCTGGAGCAAAAGCTGGGGGCCATTGTGGCCGACATCACGGCCAGCAATAACGTCCGGGTGTTTGTGACGCTGGAATCAGGAGCGGAATACGTCTATGCCAACGAGCTAAAACAGGGTACCGACACGGTGGAGGACACCAAGGGCGGCGACAGCCGAAAGGTCCAGCAAAAGGACAGCACCGAGCAGAACTACATACTCGTGGAAGGGGAGGACGGACGCAAAACCGCCCTGCTGGTAACCGAGCTGGCCCCCAAGGTGCAGGGGGTGACCGTAGTCTGCGACAAGGGCAACCAGCCCGCGGTGGCCGAGCAAATCACCAACGCCATCACCACCGCCTTGCATATCACCTCCCGCCGGGTCTGCGTGACCGGCCGGGCGGGGGCCTGAGCCGATGGTGAAACGATTGGCGGAAGGCTGGTAAAACTGTTGGCGAAGGGGCCGGCCATACGGCCGGAAGCGCTTTCGCCCTTACTCTCGCAACGATTAAAGGAGGATATATGCAATGAAAAAGGGTTCGATCATCGGGAAGAGACAGATTGTACTGGCCGTTTTGGTGGCCGCGCTGGGCGTGGCGGTCTGGCTGAACATGAAGTTCGCCTCTACCGACGGCGGTTTTGATATCACCGGCGCTCTCAATTCGTCCAAGTACCTGGGCGACGCCCAATATGTAGCCAACCCCAGCGTCGATTCCTCCGGCGGGGAGACCTCGGGCGCAGGGGAGGGCGGCGAATCCACCCTTCCTGCCAACGGTTCCCAGGGGGAATACTTCGCCAACGCCCGCAAGGATAGGGAGGACGCCCGCAAACAGGCCTTAGAGCTCTTGCAGGATACCCTGGCCGACGTAAAGTCCGATTCCGCCGCCAAGGAAAAGGCGGTGGAAAAGGCGGCCGAGATCGCCGCCCGTATGGATAAGGAGGCTTCTATCGAAAACCTTTTGAAGGCCAAGGGCTTTGCCGACGCGGTGGTCATGATCGGCGACAGCGACGTAAACGTGGTGGTTAAGGCCGAGTCGCTGGTAACCAGTCAAACTATGCAGATTCAGGACGCGGTACAATCCCAAGCCAAGGTGGATCTGAATAATATTAAAATTGTTTCGGTAAAATAGTTGTGCCGGCTAAGGATTGTGGTATAATAGATATATATACGAAAACCTATTATTTCCATTGAGCGCCCCATTGCGGGCCGATGGTACCATCAATCTATATACCGGCGTTCCGCCGGGGTAAGGAAGGTGCAGCTATGCAGATGAAAAACTCCAAGGGCGTAGGCGGCCTGATTATCACCGAGGAGGTTATCGCCAAGATGTCCAGCACCGCGGCGATGGAGGTGGCGGGCGTGGCGGGGATGGCGTTTCAGCCCTTGGATAAAACCCGCATCCTTTCCAAGGTGCTGCCGCCCAAGGCGGTACGGGTTTCCACCAAGGACGGGGAAATTGTTATCGACGTTTTTATCGCGGTTAAACGGGATATTCGTATAACCGATATAGCCGAGGCCGTGCAGAAAAACGTCAAGGAAACGGTACAGAACATGACGGGCAGCGTCGTGAGCAAGGTCAACGTCCATGTGTCCGATATCGAGCTCGCGGAAGAAGCCGCCGCCGAATAGGGCTTATATGTAAAAACGCGCTGGAAAATTCCAGCGTGTTTTTTCTTGTACGCTTTATATTGAAAAAGCCGCCGGCTGAACCGAGGGCTGTCGGAAAAGCTTAAGCGTAAGGACTTCCTGAAGGGAAGCGCGTTTTCACAGCGCAAAAGTATAGTGAATCGTGTCTATATAATAAGTATAACAGGCGAAAAACTGTCAGCCTGTTACTTATGTCGCTAGGAAATCGTAAAACATGGACAAGGCAAGGGCGCTATGCTATAATATTCTTAGTGGCAAATCGGGATTGATAAAGGAGAGAAATAATATGAAAAGAACAATTTTATTTGTAATTTTACAGCAATATGCCGATTGGGAAGCCGCTTACATTTCATCTGCAATTTCTATGTTAGGGCAAGATGAATACGAAATTAAAACGGTATCTTTATCGAAAGATACCGTTCAATCAATAGGTGGATTTAAGGTACTGCCCGACTATGACGTTACATCTATTCCAAACGATTATGAAGCTCTTATCTTGATCGGCGGCATGTCGTGGAGAAGTGAAAATACACAAAAGATTAAAAAACTTGTAGAGGATTGTTTTCAACAAGGAAAAGTTTTAGGCGGCATTTGCGATGCTTCTGTATTTTTAGGTACGGTAGGTATTTTGAATCATGTAGCTCATACCAGTAATGATTTGAAGGACTTAAAGCAATGGGCGGGCGCTTTATATACCGGGGAAGCCAATTATATTGCAAGACAGGCGATTTGTGATAAAAACGTCATAACGGCCAATGGTACGGCGGCTTTGGAGTTTGCGAAAGAGATTTTACTTACGTTAAATGTGGCGGATGAAGAAACAATAGCGGATTGGTACAACTTTCATAAATTAGGCTTCTATACTGCTCCAATGCCTAAAATGTAAATTGTGGTTTATCGGGGCTATAAACCGAGCAGCATATCGGAATTTGCTGAATAGGGAAATGTTGTGCCTGGAATCGTATCGGTCGGAAACGCCGGCAGGGCGTATAGCACACTACGCTTTGTTTCGCAAAGTCGTGCGTCAAGGGACGAGCCCCTTTGAAAACTAAATGTAAGAAATGCAAGACGGCGCTATGATCCTTGTCAGAGTCATAGCGTCGTCTTGCCGTCGGCCCGATTCCATTGTTGGAGTATGGTACCTTGTAACCCGTACTTATACGGGCTTTAGATAATTAGATAATGTCTACGTTCAGCGCAGCGCTGACAAGAAGGTTTCCCGAAGCGGTTTCAGCCTCGGCCCACACCTTGTAAAACCCCTTTTCCGGCCGCTCCCATACAAGCCGGTCCGCCTGTCCGGCTCTGACGACCTCTTGCCCGCCGGCCAGCAGACGAGCCTTTACCGGCTTGCCCGCCTCGGAATGGACCGTAAAATCGAAGACAAGCGATTCTCCGGCGGCGTAGGGCCCGGTTTTCTCCGCCTGTAAATAACAGGATATCGACCTTGCTTCCACGCCGGTACGGGTCATACGAACGGTGTATAGAGTACCGTCCGGACCGAAGCGCAGCCGGTCGATGTTGGCGAACCGGCGGCGAACGGCGTCGCCGTCGTGCTGATGATAAACGATGAAATATTCGTCGGTTCCGGGCAGATGCAGCACCGAGTTATGACCGGGACCGATATAGCCTAACTCCATATCGGTGGACAGAATCGGAACCCTAGTGGGCACCCTATGGAAGGGGCCGTAAGGCGTGTCGGCTACAGCGTAATTCACCCGGTAACTCTGGTCTTTATACAGCCCGGGCGCGTCGCACCAGATGTATTCCGACCAGAGATAATAATATAGGCCGCCTCGTTTGAAAACATAGGAGCCCTCGCAGTGATAGTCCTCGTCGGGCTTGCAGTCATAGACCGTGATTTTCTCCCCGGCGAAAGAAAGCATATCGGGATTCAGCTTACGCATGAACATCTGGCCGCTGAAAGTAGCGCCCCAATAGAGATAGGTTTCTCCGTCGTCGTCGATGAAAACACAGGGATCGATGGTGGACATATCCTTTTCAAACGGAATCAGCGGCCGTCCCAGCGGGTCCGTAAAGGGACCGGTGGGGGAATCGGCCACGGCCACGCCGATAGAGCTGTCGGCGCTGAAATAGAAGTAGTATTTCCCGTTGCGTTCCACCATGTCGGGAGCCCAGGCGTCCTTTTTTGCCCAGGCTACATCAGCGAATTTCAGAATGGGTCCTTCATAGGTCCACTCCTTCAAATCGGGGGAGGACCAGGCGCCAAAGCCTGGCTCCTTCATCATACCGTCGGTGGGATAGATGTAATAGCGGCCGCCGAACAAGGCGACGGTAGGGTCGGCCGCGGCGGCCGCCGAAATAATGGGATTGTTGGTATACCTTTTGTCCATGTTTTTCATCCTTTCGGTTTACATAACAATTCCGCCGTTTACCCCCAGCACTTGACCGGTGATAAAGGCCGCGTCCGAAGAGGCCAGAAACAGGGCGGCGCGGGCTACGTCCTCCGGCCGACCCAGGGCTTGCAGTGGCGTTTCCTCCCGCAGCGCGTCCAGGTCGGCTGGGGTCAAAGCGGCGTTCATGTCGGTTGCGATAACGCCGGGGGCGATGCAATTTACACGGATGTGAGAGGGCCCCATCTCCTTGGCCAGCGCCTTGGTCAGACCGATGACGCCCGCCTTGGCGGCCGAGTAGGCCGCTTCGCAGGAGCCGCCGGTCTGTCCCCACATGGAGGAAATGTTGATAATAACGCCATGCTTTTTGGAAACCATATAAGGCAGAGCCGCCCGGCAGCAGAGGAATACCCCCTTGAGATCCACGTCCATCAGCCGGTCCCACTCGGCTTCGGACAGATCCATCAGCAGCTTTTGCGAGGCCACGCCGGCGTTGTTGACGAGTATGTCGGTCCCGCCGAAGGAGGAATGTATCTGCCGGAAAAGGGCTTCCACCTGCCCAGCGTCGGCCACGTCTGCGCGTACCGGCAGAACGGTCCCTCCCTGCGCGGCGGCCTGCCGGACCGTTTCCTCGGCCGCGGCCGCATCCCGCAGATAGGAAAAGGCAACCCGATACCCCGCCGCCGCAAAGGTCAGTACGGCGGCCTGGCCGATGCCGCGGGAGCCGCCGGTTATACATACGGTTTTGGACACGGTTTTCTCCCTCCTTTTTAAGGCGATTGCTTTCCCTAAAGTATAACATACCTGGCGCAAAAAACCTATAGATTTTTATTCGAGTCATCTAAGCGAACAGCCTTTGACCGTTCTGACGATCACGGTGCTAAGTCGCTTCTTCCTGGAGGGCTGGGCGCTAAAGCGCCTCTGGCTGTTTCCCACAAGGGACGTTCCTATAGGTCTGACCTTTGGACAGACTGGGAATGCCAGGACAAGGCGCATGGGTGAACAGTCAAAGGCTGTTCGCCGCTTCCCGTGAAGGGACGCTCTGTAGCGGTTCCGACTGAAGGCCAGACCGGAACGCAAGCATGCAAGCCGCAAAGCCTCCTGGAAAAGTAAATGCAAAGTATATGATTTTTGTATGCTGTGCGTATTTATTGGCAAATCGCCTTTTTATAGGCTGCCGAATAAAGAAAGCCTATGCGAAATCTTTCACGCCAGGAGTCAAAACCGCCGGTTTACAAAGGTCTTTGTCCTAAATCTCATACGCTTTGCGTAAATTTTTGCGAGGGGTTCGACGCCCTCAACCGAAATCTATTGGTTTTTAAGCCTCATCGACGGTTGGTTGCATAAATATTCAATTTGTGCTATACTTATTTTAATCATGTGACCGCTTGTAAAAAGGAGTGGGATAGCTTTGCAACCGCTGGTAAGCGTTATTATGCCGGTGTATAACGTGCGTCCCTTCCTGTCCCGGGCGGTCGACAGCCTGCTGGCCCAGACCTTTACCGACTTCCAGCTGCTTTTGGTGGATGACGGATCGACCGACGGCAGCGGGGCGCTCTGCGACCAGTATGGGGAGAGGGACGGCCGCATTCTGGTCCTGCATCAGCCAAACGGCGGCGCGCCGGCAGCCCGGAACCGGGGGATGGAGACGGCGGCCGGCCGGTATTTTTATTTTATGGACGGAGACGATTGGGCTGAGCCGGACATGCTGGAGAAGCTGACGGCCGCGGCCGAGCAAACCGGCGCGCAGCTGGCGATAGCCGGCTTTTATATCGATACCCTTTCTCAAAACGGCGCTCTCATGCGGCAGACCCTGGAGGCGGGGGAGGCCTTGTATACATGTAAGGAGGACTTTCGCCGGGCGGCGGCGGCTCTCTTTGATAAAAACATGCTCTATCCGCCTTGGAACAAGCTCTATCGGGCCGAATACTTAAAAGAGCGCGGTATTCTTTTTCCTCATACCTTTTGGGATGATTTTCCTTTTAATCTGGCCGTCATCCGAGATGTGGAACGGGTCTGCGTCCTGCCGTGTGCGGGCTATCATTTTATGCGGGAACGTCCCGAATCCGAGACGGCTCGGTTCCAACCCGGTATGTACGAAAAGCGGGAAGAGGAGCACGGCTGGATGCTGGAGCTATACCGGCACTGGGGCCTGTCGGACGATCCAGCGGCAGAGGAGACGATTGCCCGCCGGTACGCCGAACGGGTGGTGGGCTGCATTGAAAATCTCACCGGCCCCGCCAGCCCGGTTACCGGCCAGGCTCGCCGCAGCAAGGTGCGGACCATGCTCCAAAACCCCAGGCTGCGGGAAAGTCTGCGCTTGGCGCGGCCCCGTACTCTGCTGCTGCGCTGTATGCTGCTGCCGCTGCGGTTGAAGTGGACGGCCGCGGCCGTCCTCATGGGAAAATGTATTTCCCGGGTGAAGACCAAAAATCTGGGCCTTTTTGCCCGTCTAAAGGCCAATCGATAGTTACGTTTGAAAGCCTTGCCGAACCCGTTCCAGCCGTTCTATTGAATAGACGGCTGGGTTGTCTTTTGTTAACCGATTAACCGACGGCGCTTTCATCATAAAACGCGCGGCCTGTTTGCGGCCCTTATAGATAAAAGGAGGTTGCCGGCATGGAATATCCCTTGTTGTCCCAGATTCGCCAACCGGACGATTTGAAGCAGCTGGCGCCCGAACAGCTTCCCGCCCTGTGCGAAGAAATCCGGACCCTATTTATACGCACCCTATCGAAAACCGGCGGCCATCTAGCCTCTAATCTGGGCGCGGTGGAATTGACCGTCGCCCTGCATAGGGTGTTTTCCTCCCCGGAGGATGCGATTATCTTTGACGTGGGCCACCAGTGTTACGCCCATAAGCTTCTGACCGGCCGCATGGACCGGTTTCAGACCCTGCGGACCGAAAAGGGACTGTCTGGATTTATGCGGCCGGACGAGAGCCCCCACGACCCCATCGTAACCGGTCACAGCAGCAATTCCATCTCGGCCGCCTTGGGAATAGCCCAGGGAAAACGGCTTTCGGGTCAGCCCGGATACGCCGTGGCCGTGGTGGGCGACGGGGCCATGACCGGCGGCATGATCTATGAGGCTATGAACAACGCCGGGCGCAGCAAGGAAAACCTGATTGTGGTGCTCAACGACAATAAAATGTCCATCGCCAAAAACCTGGGCGCTCTGCCCCGGTATCTGACCGTTATACGCACCCGGCCGTCTTACTATAAGTTTAAACGGCGGGTGGAACGGATTGTAAAGAAGCTGCCCCTCATTGGAAACAAACTGTACCATAGTATCAGTCATTCCAAAATTTTACTGAAAAACGCCATCTATCATTCCAATATCTTCGAAAGCTTCGGGTTCCATTACCTGGGCCCGGTAGACGGCCACGACCTGCATAAACTGGCGGCCGTGCTGGAGCTCGCCAAGCAGGAGAAGCGGCCGGTATTCGTCCATGTGAGCACAGTCAAAGGAAAAGGCTATCTTCCCGCCGAAAAGGACCCGGGAAGCTATCACGGCGTACCGGCTTTCGATATTGAAACTGGCAGCTATCCCCAAAGTAAGGCTACCTTTTCCGACGTATTCGGCAAATTACTGTGCGGACAGGCCCAGCAAAATATGAAGATTTGCGCCATCACGGCAGCCATGCCCCAAGGCACGGGGCTGGACGCTTTTGCCCGTCGCTTCCCCGAACGTTTTTTCGACGTAGGCATAGCCGAGGAGCACGCGGTCACCTTTGGCGCGGGTCTGGCTAAGGCGGGTATGAAGCCGGTTTTCGCCGTTTATTCCACCTTTTTGCAACGGGGCTACGATCAACTGATTCACGACGTGGCCATCGCCGGCCTGCCGTTGGTGCTGGCGATAGACAGGGCCGGTATCGTAGGGGAGGACGGGGAGACCCACCAAGGGGTTTTTGACGCCGCTTTCCTAAACGCCATTCCTCATATCGCCGTGTATACCCCGGCCAATTTTACCGACCTGCGCTTCGCCTTTGATAAGGCCATGGAGGCCGACCAGCCGGTTGCCGTCCGTTACCCGCGAGGGGGCGAGCCGGACCTGCCGGGGGATTATCAGACCGAGGATCGTCCCTTCGTTTGGTACGGCGACCGGCAGGCCGGACAGGTCCTAATCACCTACGGCCGTCTTTTTGGGGAGGCCTGTAAGGCGAGGCAGGCGCTGGCGGCCAAAGGGATTCCTTTGGCGATCTGTAAGCTCAACCAGATCAAACCCCTGCCGGCCGAGCTGATCGACGCCATAAAACCTTTTTCCGCCGCATATTTCTTTGAAGAGGGCATGGGCAGCGGCGGCGTAGGCGAACATATGGGTTCCCGCCTGCTCGGAGCCGGTTTTACCGGCCGCTTTCGCCTGACCGCCATCCCTGACGAATTCGTACCCCAGTCTACAGTAGCGGCGGCTCTACGGGTCTACCGGCTGGACGCCGCCTCTATGGCTGAAATTATATGCGGAGGGATGGAACCATGTCCCAAAAGTTAAGACTGGATCAAGCCGTCCTTCAGCGAGGGTTGGCCGAAAGCCGGGAAAAGGCCAAGGCCTACATCATGGCCGGTGTGGTTTATGTAAACAACCAGAAGGCCGATAAACCGGGGACTACGGTGGGGGAGGCCGACCATATAGAGGTCCGGGCCAATCCGCTGCACTACGTCAGCCGGGGCGGGCTGAAGCTGGAAAAGGCCATGCGGGAATTCGGCCTTACCCTCACGGGCAAGGTCTGCGCCGATATCGGCGCTTCCACCGGCGGCTTTACCGACTGTATGCTTCAAAACGGCGCCGCCAAGGTCTACGCGGTGGACGTGGGATATGGACAATTGGCCTGGAAGCTGCGCAACGACCAGCGGGTGGTCAATTTGGAGCGCACCAACTTCCGTTATATCACCGACCGGCAGATCGACCAGCCGCTGGCCTTCGCTTCGGTGGACGTCTCCTTTATCTCCCTGACCCTCATCCTGCCAGCCTTGCGCGGCCTCATGCAGGAAGGCGGGGAAGCCGTCTGCCTGATCAAGCCCCAGTTTGAGGCGGGACGGGAAAAGGTGGGCAAAAAAGGGGTGGTCCGGGACCCGGCCGTTCATCTGGAGGTTGTCAGGCGGATTACCGACTTTGCCCTGCAGCAGGATTTTTCGGTTGCGCACCTGACCTATTCTCCCATCAAAGGCCCAGAGGGAAATATAGAATACCTCTGCCATCTGCGCAAGGACGATAAAGCCCGCTACGAGGCCGACCCGCCCGAGCAGGTGGTCGACGTTTCGCACGCCGCGCTGGACGCCGCAAAGTAGAGGAGCGTAAGCAAAGCTGTGATGCCGGTCAGCATGCAGGTGCGCTTTTGCGGCCTATCTAAACAACTGAACTCGCCTATGCGCCTTGTTCGCTTGCGGTCCCGGTCGGCCCTTCGGCCAGAGTTCCTTGCGGGAAGCGATGCATGTCCTTTGGACGCTTCTATTCATATAAAGGTCCCGCACGAAAGTCCATACCTTTTTTTGGCTTGTTGCTGGGTTGGAGGGTTTACAGCAAATTTCATTTTTCTTTTAAGTTTAGCGGAAGGTTTCGCGCCGGATTTCCTTTTCTGGTTTCTTCATTAGCGTATCTAGCAGCGTACCCGCTCGACTCAGCTAACGAAAAAGCATAAATTTTTACACGATTGAAACAGACCTTCAACAAAATTTGTGAGAAGGGAAGGATGCGCCTATGCCAACGGCTGCGATAATACCCAATCTGGATAAAGCCCATACCCGCGATGTGGTAGACCGTGCGGTGAAAATTTTAGAGACCGCCGGGGTCGGCTGTCTGCTGCCCGCGTCGGTCTATTCCTCCTTTTCCCTGGGAACTTCCTGCGGCGACGAGCAAATCTACGCCCAGGCCGACTGGGTAATTTGCATCGGGGGAGACGGCACCATTCTCCACACGGCCAAACGGGCCGCCATGGAGGATAAGCCGGTGCTGGGGATTAACGCCGGCCGCGTAGGATTTATGGCCGGGCTGGAGAAGGACGAGCTGGAAAAGCTGGCCCTTCTGCCCGCCGGCCGGTACGAGCTGGAAACCCGTATGTTGTTGCAAGCCGACGTCCCGGCCCAGCGAAAGACCTTTTACTGCTTAAACGACGCGGTCCTCTCCAAGGGCGCATTGGCCCGGATGATCGACATATCGGTGGACGTGGGGGGAGAACAGCTGTCCTACCGGGCCGACGGACTGATCGCCGCCACGCCCAGTGGCTCCACGGCCTACTCTATGTCGGCCGGCGGCCCGATACTGGACCCGTCCATCGAAAGTATCATTCTAACGCCCATCTGTCCCCATTCCCTGTTTTCCCGTTCCATTCTTTTGTCGGCCGGAGCGCGGATTCTGCTGTCGGCCGCCGGCTCGGGAGGAACCGAGGTCTACTTAAGCGTAGACGGGGAAGAGGCCTGTCCGCTGTCTCCCGATGCGGCAGTGGAAATCCGCCGGGCGGGCGACCGTTCGGTCTCCATGATTAAGCTGAAAAGGGATTCCTTCTACCAGACCCTAAGCCGCAAGCTCATGTAAGTCCTGTTCCCATAAACCCTAAGGCACATCTTTCCGACAAATTTGGCCGTCTGCCGCCTTCAAAATTATTAACCTGCGTCAGTATGCCTGCAAAGCTTTGCCTTGCATCCAAACTTGATCGGAAAGCCGCACATTTGGCTTATATGAACAGACTCTAGGGTATAAAGAGGTGTGCATATGAAAAAGCAAAGGCAGTCCCGTATTCTGGAATGGATTGGGCAGCGCCCTATCGATACGCAGGAGGAGCTGCTGGCCCTGCTGCGGCAGGACGGGTATAAGGTCACCCAGGCCACCGTATCACGGGACATGAAGGAGCTGCGTATTACCAAGACGGTGGACGAGGCCGGCCGGTCGCGTTATGCGCCGCCCCAGCCCTCCCGGCCGGGCGAGACGGCCCCCTACGCCGATATATTCGCCCGGTCGGTCATCCGGATCGACTGCGCCATGAACGACGTGGTAATTCACTGCTATTCTGGTATGGCGCCGGGCGTAGGCGCGGCGCTGGACAGTATGAAATGGGAAATGGTATTGGGCACCCTGGCCGGCGACGATACCATTCTGGCCATTACACGGGACGAAACAGCGGCCCTGGAGCTGGTTAAGTCCTTAAACGCCATCATAGCCGGACGAGCATCCAATCGTTAAAGCCTTTTGCCGGGACGGTGAAAAGAAATGTTAAAGCAGCTTTATATTGAAAACATAGCGGTCATCGAAAAAAACGCCCTGGAGCTGGACGAGGGCTTCAACCTGCTCACCGGCGAAACCGGCGCGGGTAAATCCATCATTATCGATTCGATCCACGCCATTTTAGGGGAGCGCACCTCCCGTGAGCTCATCCGAACCGGCTGCGAGCAGGCGACGGTTTCGGCTCTTTTCGCCGACTTGGGCGTGGCGGCCAGCGCCAAGCTGGAGGAGCTGGGTTTTTCGGCCGAGGAGGACGGAAGTCTTTTGCTCCAGCGCACCCTGCGAGCCGACGGAAAGGGCAGCTGCCGTATCGGAGGCCGGCCGGCCACCGTATCCATTTTACGAGAGCTAGGACGGACGCTTGTGGACATACACGGCCAGCATGACAATCAGGCGTTGCTGAACCCGGAGGGCCATATGCGTTTTGTAGACGCGCTGGCCGACAACGCCGGGCTTTTGGCCGACTATCAGGAGACCTATCAAAGGGTCAAGGCCCTCCAACGGGAATGGAAGGCCCTCCAGATGGACGACGCTGAGAAGGCCCGGCGAACCGATCTGCTCTCCTTCCAGGTACGGGAGCTGGAGGAGGCTCATATTCGTCTAGGCGAACGGGAGGAGCTGACCGCCCGCCGGACGGTTATCCAAAACGGGGAGCATATCGTCGGCTGTCTGCAAGCCGCCTGCGCCGCCCTTTGCGGAGAGGAGGAAGCGGCCGGGGCTCTGCCCCTGCTGGAGGCCGCCGTGCAGTCCGGACGGGAAGCGGGCCGGTATCTGCCTGGCCTGGACGAGACCGGCGAACGTCTGACCGCTATTCAGTACGAGCTGGAAGAAATCGCCGACCGGTTCCGGCAAGAGCTGGAAGAGGTGGAATTTGACCCCAAGGAGCTGGAGCAAATCGAGGAACGGCTGGACCAGCTCTACCGACTCTCCCGTAAATACGGAGAGAGCGAGGAGGACATGCTGGACTTTTTGGAAAAGGCCAGCCGGGAACTGGAAAGTATTGTCACCGGAGAGGCTAGATTGGCCGAGCTGGAAAGCCGGCTGGACGCGGAAAAGGCGCTGCTGCAAAAAAAGGGGGCGGCGTTGACCGCATCCCGCCTGCTGGCAGGAGAGCGGCTGGACCAGGCGGTTTGCCGGGAGCTGGCCTTCCTAAACATGCCGGGGGTACAGTTTATCACCCGTCGGAGCCAGGGGGTCTATACGGCCGCAGGCGCGGATCAGATGGAGTTTTTCATATCCGCAAACCCCGGCGAGCCCCCCCGGCCTCTGTCGAAAATCGCGTCGGGCGGGGAGCTGTCCCGGATCATGCTGGCCATCAAGAGCGTGCTGGCCGGTCACGATCAGGTGGACACCCTGATTTTTGACGAAATTGACACTGGCATCAGCGGCCGGGCAGCCCAACAGGTGGGCGTCAAGCTCAAGGAAGTTTCCCGCCGGCGGCAGGTGATCTGCATCACCCATTTGGCCCAGATAGCCGCCATGGCCGACCGTCATATGCTCATTGAGAAACAGGTGCAAGACGGCCGGACCTATACCGAGGTAAAGCCTTTGCAGGGCGATGCGCGGATAAACGAAATCGCCCGTATCATGTCGGGCGGGGAAATCACCGAGCATCTGCGGCGGACTGCTCTAGATATGCTGGAATCGGGAAAAAAGGTATAGCTTTTTAGAAATTCGGATGTGGTTTTAATGGGCTTTTTACCGATTGGCCGGCAGCTTGAACATCTATCGCTTTTTGTGCGGATTTTTGCGGGAGACTTGATTCTTTTACATTTAGCTGGATAGGAGGTTTTGCGCCAGATTTCCCTATATGGATACTCCAAAATCTGGTCTAGTAGCGTCTGGCGTTCCGAAGTAGGTAAAGCCTACGTTCTAAAACGCTATCCCCTGCGGTATCCTATGGATACCTTTATGGATACCTTCCGGTTGATTTCCGCCGACACTTATCCACCGACAGCAAGAGAATGCCCTTGGCTCTTTTTAGCGGGAAGCACGAGGAAAGCACAAGTAGTTAATCTTGATGTAATAAAGAAAGCTTATATGCTCCGTAAAAAAAACGGGTATGCCATATGGCATACCCGTTTTTTTTTACAGCCCGTACCGCCGCTTGATTCGCTCTAGAGCTTTTCCCAGCGGGATATATAGCATCAGCATAAACGCCAGGTTGGAGACGGCGTAGACAACGGTGATAGGCAGGGCGGAAAGCAGGGCCGCGCCGTATCGGTCCAGCCGGAAGCCCTCGCCGAAGCTTAGGACCGTGTATACGTCCATCAGCATGGAAAAGGCCGCGCCGGAAAGGACGCTGTAAAGCAGCAACAGTCCAAAATGCTTTTGTAAGGGCCGCCGAAGCAGGCCGGCCGCAAAGCCCAGGATTCCCCAGGCAAACATCTGAAAGGGGGTCCAAGGTCCCTGGCCAAAGTAGATATTGGACAGCAGAGCCGATAAGGAACCGGTTAAAAAACCGGCCTCCGGTCCGAAATAGAGCGCGGTAATGATTACCAGCGCGGTCACCGGCTTTACGCTGGGCAGAAAGGCGAAGGCCATCCGTCCGGCCACCGAC